>CAZAAF010000209.1:0-7977 GCA_964482575.1 uncultured Verrucomicrobiota bacterium
GAACATCGAGACCGGCATCCGCCGCCTGGGGTGTTCGTGAATCAATGCCGGGCTGGCCGATCACCGCGGCGGCGCGCCGCAGGGCGTCGGAATGACCGTTATAACCAACGACGCGGTGGTTGCCGGCATCCACGACAAAAATCCACGAGTCGAGTTCATCCAACGCGATATCCGTCGGCGCGGACAAGCCTTCGCCGCCGCTGGCGGCCACGGCGCTGTTGAAATCCTCCTGGCCGAATACCAGGCTGGCACCGAGGTCCACCAGCGTCGCATTGCCGTCGAAGACGAGCACCCGGTTGTTGCCGGTATCGGCCACATATAGCTGGTTGTGGGCGTCCACGGCCACGCCCGTGGGCGCGCGCAACGTCTCCGCCGTCTTGCCCGGTTCGTTGCCCAGGAAATCCTCCTGCCCGATCACGGCCACGGCCGCGGGCAGGTGAACGAGCTTGTCCACCGCAAAGAGCAACACACGATGGTTCAACGAGTCCGCCACAAAGAGACGGTTGCCGTCCGGACTGAGCGCCAGCCCGGCCGGCCCGGCCAGACCGCGGGAACCACAGCGCGCTTTGGCCTGGCCAAACCCGCTCTGGCCGACGACGAAATCCGCCGGCATGAAACTCTTCAGCACATGCGTGTCGAAAAACAGGACACGGTTGTTGAGGAAGTCGCTGACCCAGAGACCGTCGCGCGTGGCGTCGTAGGCGATGCCGCTGGGAAGCGCCAGACCGCAACCGTTGGGCGTTGGCAGGCCGGTGCCGTTGATCGCCATGGATTCCAAGTCCGGCTGGCCGAGGACGGCGATCGGCGCGGAGCCCGGCATGCCACCGCGGAAATCATAGACAAGCACGCGGTTGTTGGCGGAGTCGCAGAGGAAAATCCGGTCGTGGGCGAGATCAAGGGCCATCGGCCCGCCGGAAAAACTGTCCACGCCCGGCGGCGGGTTGGCAGGCCCGTAGGCGCGGACGATGCCTGGCGCAACGAGCGCGAACACGAACACCGCAATTAAAAACAATCGCTTCACTCCTTCGATCATTAACGGCGTCCAATCTAAAGCCCGCGACTCGGACGGTCAAGCCCGCGGACGTTGAAACCCACCGACTCCCCGGACAACAGCCGGCGTCCGGCATCACTTGGTTTTCTTTGCCTGATCGATGACAAAGCGGAAAACGGAGCGCAACAACAACGATGCGTTGTCGGGGTCCTGCTGGAGACCGCTCCAGATGTATAACAACCGCCCACCGGCGCATTCGCCGTCCAACCACTCAATGTAGGCGCCGGCAGCCCCCACCTCCTCGTTGCGCTCGTTCGTGACCCCATAGAGGGGGACGCAACGCACGGTGTGACGATTTATATCCTTGTCCACGATGGCGCGCAATCGCCGGTCACCGGAGGCGGGGAAGGCCATCTGCCACGGCGCGCCGGGCAGGATGCGTTGGGAAACGATGTACTCAAGCCGATAGGAATGCTCCTTCGGCGGCTGTTCAAAGATGTTCTTCAATGCCACGCCCCATTGCGGCAGCAAAGGCCGCGGGGTATTCGCCTGTTCATGGTTCGGATCGCGAAGGTCCTCCCCGTAGAAGAACGGAAAGGGTTCATTACAAAGACAGACAATCAACCCGCCGCTCTTCAGGTAGTCACGCAGTGCGGCGGCGCCGTCGCCGTCGGTCCGGACACTGAAGGGATAACGCTCGCCGCCGAGATTCAGCGCAACGCGATAGCGACCGGCCTGGAGCCGGCCCGGTTCCACCATTTGTTGGGGTGTGAGCGCATCGGCTTTGTCGAGCACGCCGCACCGGGACGCAAAACGATGCGCCGGCCCGCGCGGGTCCATCGGCAGCAGCGCGATGCGGCCTGCCGGCACCCGGGCCAGTTCCGCCCGAAGCCCGTCCATCTCGGTCTGGGTCTTGAGTTCCGCGCGCCAGCTTTCGATGCCGGCCGCCACCGCCGCCGTGGCCACGGGCAGGGTCTTTTTCGGATCGCCGCGATGCACCGTCATGGCCAGCAGCAGCGCGTTGCGCGGGGCCACGCTCTCCACGGAACGCAGCGGCGGAATGGCCATGGACGCGAGCAGGAGCCGTTTCTTGAAGATCGGCGGCCACGGACGCCAGACGAGCGAAGGCTCGGCATTGACGATGGTGGTGGTGCCATCGTCCATCGAAAACGTGAACCAGGCATCCTTCTGCGTCGGCGCGTATGCAAAGAACAGGGTCGCCGGCCCCGCCACATCGCGAGGGAAGCGCACTGGCGCCCGGCGCGCCACCAGGCCGCCGGACTCGCCCCACGACGCCAGCCGGAACGGCGCGCCGAACGCCCAACGGAGGTCCGCCGGCAGGCCGGGCCACGAATCAAGCTTTGTCCAGTCCGCCTCGAGCTTCGTGTCATACTCCAATGGCAGCAATTCAAAGTCTCCCGTATCCCCGGCCGACGGGCCCAGCTTCACCACACGTGTTCCGCGCGGGCCATGGCCGTCGGCCGCTCCGATCTCCCATTCCAGCAACCGCTGGACGGCCAGTGGCGATGCATCGCCCTTCGGCTCGCCGACGAGCACGGTGTCGCCATTGCACACGCCCCGGATGTACAGGGACGCCGGGGCCTGCGGGGGCCGGACCACCTCGGCATCCAGCCGGGCGCCGCCGCGTTGCAGGGCCACCTTCTTGCCCGCGAGGTTCACCTGGGGATAGCTCAGCGCGATGTCGAACGGCGTCGGCCGACCACTCACAACACGGAAGGAAAAATCGCCGGCACTTTCGCCGCCCGTGCCGCCACTGCGGTAGTCCGTCACGTCAAACCGTTCCGCCGTCTTCACGCACGCCACCGCGGCGCGATCACCGCAAACAACACGTGCCACGGCGTTGCTGATCGGCCAGGCATACACAAGGTCGTTGGCCCAACCAAACTCGTAACGGTTGTTGTCGCCGGGCCCGCAACCGGCATATACGCCCCAGCCTTCCGTGAACGCCTTGCGGTCGTAATCGGCCAACGATGGTTTTTCGACGTCACGGTAAAGCAGATTCCACCGATCGAGTGCGCCGCGCCACATGTACCCGAGCCGCGCGTCCCCGGTGTGGACATACACCTGGGCCAACACATCGAGGAACCAGGCCACCTCGTTGGAACACGGCGCCCCCGCCCAGCTCTGGCCGCTGTTCGGTTCCATCAAGAACGTCGGATCGTCGTTGTCGGTGATGTCGTTGTCGGCGGTCCATGCCGCGAGGTAGCGGTAGGCGATGGAAACGGCAAGGTCGAGCGCGGCCTTGGCCCGATCGGTCCGCTCCGGCGTGCCGCGGAAGGTGAAATGATAGTCGAGCAGGAACACCGCCGGCAGGGTGGCGCCAATGGCAAATGGGCTGGCCGGCACATCGGCGAACTCGTTGCGCGACCAGACGAAATGTTTCGCCCAGTTGTAGATGCCGTCAATGAACGGCAGCAGCTTCGCGGCCTCGGCGGGGTTCGTCGTGTGCTCGTGCCGCCACAAGTCCACCATCGCCTCGCCGACGGCAAAGCCGTTGGCGTTGTGCAGGGTGCGCACCGGTTCACCCCCCCACTTGTCGTTCCACCGGCCCTCGATCGGTTTTTCCCAGAAGACACACTTCTCGCCGCCGGCCTCGAATGTCCTGGCGTGCTCCATCAGATAGGCCAGGTCGTCCTTCAACCCCGCGATGGCCTTGGCGTCGTGGCGCGCATAAGCCGCCTCCACCGGCGATTCGGCATACCAGTTCCAGCCGCCCACCTCGACCGTGCCGGCCACTTCATACGTATCGTCGCGCGGGTGGCGGACCACCAGCCGCGGCGCGGCCTGATGCGGCCAGTCGTTCAACCGCGTTGTCCCCGGCATGTAGCCGACATTCGGGGTGCGCGGCACGCGCGGCGCGCGCTCCATGTAGCGCTGCTGGAAGAAAGCGTGCAGGCAGCGATTCGGGTCCGACGTGTCCGGCAGATCCAGGCTCCAGAAGAAATCCGCATGCGACGCCACGCGGCTGCGGCGCTCCGGATACGCCAGTTTGCGATAGCTCTTCGGATTGTACGGGTAACACAGCGAAACAAACTGTCGCGCGTCGTCCCCCGGCCAGCAATAGGCGGTGCACACCTCGCGTTCGGAATTGTCCGTCACACGCTCCCCCTGGAACACAAGGCCGGCATACTGCTTCACCGCCGGCGCCCACAAACCGATGGCCGGCATTGGCGAGCCTCCCAGCGCACAAACGGAACTCCATTTCCTGGAAAATTCGCTCGCCACCGAACCGCCATAGGCCACGTCCTGTTGCAACACAAACGGATCGCTCTTCGGGGTCGCCATCAGCCAGCCGCGCTGGTGCCACACCGCCGCCTCCGGCATCCCGACCACCAGGAAATGGAACGGACAGGGCCCGCCAAAAAGCCGTTCCCACTCCTCCGGGGTGAACAACTCCACCGTCATGTCGAAATCGACCCGCGGATACGGGTCCTCCCCTCTCAACGTCAGGCTGATGAAATCGCGCGGTCCGAGCGTCAACCCCGTGCCGAGCAGGCCGCGCAGGTTCACAAACCGCACCGTCTGTATCGAGACGCCGCCCTCGTTGCTGTTCGTGATCTCCATGTGGTCGGAGAAAATGGCGTCGTTCGACGACAAGCGCAGCGGCGCGATCAACCGGCCGCTGGCGCGTTCCAGCAGGTCCACGCCGAGCCACTTGCCCTCGTGACCGATGAACCGGATCACCACGCGGCTGTTTTGGATTTCCTCGCCGCAGAGCAGTCCTCCCGACAACCACGCAGCTGTCACAATCAACCAAGCCAATCGCAAATTCACGTGTCAGTCTCCCATCCTCCACACCCCGCACCGGCGGCGTGGTGCCGCGCACCTTACCGCAACCACCCCCCGAATTGCACGCCGGGAAAATCCGCCGTCCGTCTTTTGGTACCGTTTTTGGCTGGCGCGCCGGTTTTGTTTCAGTTGTCATACCCTGAAACCGATAGAACGGAATGAACCCTGAGATACATCCCCTGGTAATGGCCCGTCCAGGTTTTCGGGGTGAACGCTTATGAACATTGCCCTGCTCGGTCCGTCCGGCGCCGGTAAAGGCACGCAGGCTGCGAAACTCTGCTCGCGTTTCGGTCTGCGACACTTCTCCATCGGCGACCTGCTTCGCCAGAACCTCGAAGAACGCACCGCGCTCGGCCTGCTTGCCCGCAAGTACATGGACCGGTTCGAACTGGTGCCCGACGAGGTCGTCGAAGCGATGGTGGAAGAGCGGTTGCAGACGATTCCGCCAACCCAGGGGATCGTTCTCGATGGATACCCGCGCACTCCCGAACAGGCCGCCTTCCTGGACGAGTTGTTCAAGCAAACCAACCGCCGGCTGGACGCGGTCGTTTATTTGAAGCTGGGCGAGGCGGACGTGTTGGGGCGGCTCGGCGGACGGCTCCTCTGCCGCCGATGCCACAAGCCCTATCACACGCCATTAAGGCCGCCCATCCGCGCCGGCGCTTGTGACGTCTGCGGCGGAGAATTGCAGCCGCGACCCGACGACACTGCCGACATGGCGCGCACGCGCCTGAAGGTGTACCGGCGCCGTGTCGGTCCGGTCCTGGAGTACTACCAACCCGGTGGCAAACTGCATCTTGTGGATGCCAGTGGTTCCTTTGAAAAGGTCCACGCCGCGATCCTGGAACTTCTCGAAGCCGCGCAACGCCGTGAGGCCCGCGCGGCCACCCGCGAGGATATTGCGGTCCTGCATCCGGCACCGCCGCCCGTGGCGCCCGCCGGGCCGATCCCCCGGCATGCGTTGAACCTGGTGCTGCTGGGCGCGCCCGGCTCCGGCAAGGGCACCCAGGCGGAAAATCTGGAACGCGAGTTTCATCTCTGCCACGTGGCTTCCGGCGATCTGTTCCGCGAGAACCTGAAGACCGGCACGCCCCTCGGCCGGCTGGCGAAGACCTACATGGATCGGGGCGAGCTGGTGCCCGATGACATCACCGAAGGCATGGTCGAGGAACGCCTGGCGCGCGTGGACAAGGACAGCGGCTTCCTGCTCGATGGTTTCCCACGCACCCTGCCACAAGCCGTGGCGCTCACCGAAATGCTCGCCAAGTTGGACCGGCCGCTCGCCCGCGTGCTGTACATCCGCGTGCCCGACGCTGCCATCGTCGAACGGCTCTCGGGACGATGGATTTGCCGCGCCTGCCAGACGCCGTACCACCTGATGTTCAAACCGCCCACCCACAAGGGCGTGTGTGACCGGTGCGGTAGTGAACTCTACCAGCGCGACGATGACAAACCGAAGACCGTGCGCGCGCGGCTCAAAACGTTCCACATGCAAACCGAGCCGCTCATCGCCTACTACCAGGGCACCCGTCTGCTGGCGGAGGTGAACGGCGACGGGGATGTTGCCACCGTCAGCGGCCGCCTGCTCCCCGTGGTGAAGACGATGCTGGGCTAAGCCGCAACGAAAACGCAAGATGAGTCCTCACAGAAAGAGGAACACTCTGTTTTCATGAACGTCACGTCCGTCCGCTTATTTGCGAACCACCACAACTCCAGTGTCCGACGGCGATACTTCCAATAACCGGCCATCGGCGAAGGTGATGCGCGCCGCGAGGCCGGTGGCGTCGCCACCCACTTTCCCGACGCTCCGGACGGAAGGCTGGGCGCCCCTGGCAACGGGAGCCAGGACGAAGACGAAGGTGACAACCCCCTTGCGGGACTTCTCGTAGATCACCGTCGGGATCGCGCGCCAGGGATGACTGGACCATCCCTGGACCGGCTCGTCTTCCTTGCCTTTGACGATCCGCACACCGAGGCCGTCCCCGGCCAGCGGCGTGACGGCGACATTGGCATCGGTATTGTCCGTACGCACCGCCTTGGTGGCGTCGTCCACGCTCGCGTTGGCGGCGTCGAGATGGAACAACGCCTCGTAGTGATGTTCCTTGTCATCGCGCGGCGTGAGCGTGTCCATCACAACGAAAATCCTCTCATTTTTCAGAAACGCGATCCGCCGCTGATGTGTGACGGCGATGGCGTTATCCGACCCGTACCCGTCCACATAGCTGCCCACGGCGCAATCAACCTCGGGTGTCGAGGACCAACGGGCATCGTTGCCCGCCGGACCGGTGCCTTTTCCATCCGTCGTCCATGGCCGTGGCCAGAAATAGGTTCCTCTGTTGCCCAGGCGATGCTGATTTTCGCCGTCCACCATGACGGTGTTGTGGGCAGCGGTATTGAGGACGTAGCGGCGCCAGCGGGAATGGTCGTAGGAGAAATTGCCGGGATCAAGCACCAGTTGGCGGCCATGCGACCAAAGGACGAAGTGCAACTTGTCCTCGTGCTGATGGCCAAAGCCGAACGGTCCGGCATCGAAGAGCAGGAACGTCGCGTCCTTGTCCCAGCCGGAACGCATGACATAGTGGCCGGCATAGGGAAATGCGCGCGACGTTTCCGCTGGCGCGCGGCCGCTCTTACCACCGCTGGCGACGAACTGGAAGTCCTGCCGCTGCGGAAACAAAGTGAACGCAGTGGCCAGTTCCTTGCGAATATCGGTGTTGCCGGAATCGTTGAGTCCGGGAATGGCACCGTTGGGCATCGAGGCGAGCAGGAGGTAATTGAACATCTTCTCCATCTTCGCGAGATAGTCCGACGGCACTTCACTCCGCCGGTGGTTGAGATCGGCCAGTTCCAGGATATCGGCGAACTCGCGCACCACCCAGCAGTTGTAGCCTGCGGCCAGCTCGTATTCCATGCCGTCGGGATAGACCTCGTCGTCGAGCTGTTTATAGAGCCGTTCCAGCGCGATACGCCGCCACTCACGCGCCTCGCGAAACTCCGGGAACAACACGCCGGCAGCGAACACCCCGCTCGACTCCGCTGTCAACCAGTTGCCAATCGTCGGCCAGCGCACCAGATGGCGCGCCTGTTCGCAAACCGACTTGAGCATCGTGCAGAGGGCCTCGTCGCTGAACGCAGGAGATCCCAGACAGTGATACAGCGCGTACGGCCATGTGTCG
>CAZAAF010000210.1:0-7523 GCA_964482575.1 uncultured Verrucomicrobiota bacterium
GGTCGAAGAGGAAATCCGCGACTTGCTGAAGAATTACAAGTTCCCCGGCGACAAGACCCCCGTGGTGCGCGGCAGCGCGACCAAGGCGATGGCGGGCGAGCCGGCGGGCGAGGCTTCGATTGCCGAGTTGATGAAGGCGTTGGACGATTTCGTTCCGGAGCCCGTGCGCGAGCTCGACAAGCCGTTCCTGATGAGCATTGAGGACGTGTTCAACATTGAAGGCCGTGGCACTGTGGTGACCGGCCGTGTGGAGCGCGGCAAGCTCAACCGCATGGAAGAGGTGGAAGTCATTGGTCTGCGTCCGACGCAGAAGACGGTGGCTACCGACATTGAGATGTTCCGCAAGCTTCTGGACAGCGCCCAGGCGGGTGACAACGTGGGTGTGCTGCTGCGCGGCATTAAGAAGACCGACGTCGAGCGCGGTCAGGTGTTGTCGCAGCCCGGCAAGATTACCCCGCACAGGAAGTTCAAGGCGGAGGTGTATGTGCTGAGCAAGGAAGAGGGCGGCCGCCATACGCCGTTCTTTGACGGCTACCGTCCGCAGTACTATTTCCGCACGACCGACGTCACGGGCGTGATGAAACTGGCCAAGGGTGTCGAGATGGTCATGCCTGGCGACAACGTCAGCGTGGACATCGAGCTGATCAACCCGGTGGCGATGGAGAAGACCCAGCGCTTCGCCATTCGCGAGGGCGGCCGGACCATTGGCGCGGGTCGTATCTCCGAGATTGTTGAATAACGGCTTGGCAGTGCACGTGTGGGTTGGGGAGTTGTAACCTCCCCACACGTGCGGTCTGCATCAAGCACAGGAGCTTATCATGCCGCGCGAACAAATAACCTTGGCTTGCACGGAGTGCAAACGGCGGAACTACCGCACGACGGCCAACAAGAAACTGAGCAAAGAGAAACTGGAAATTAAGAAATATTGTCGTTGGTGCGGCCGGCACGTGATGCACCGGGAGACGAAATAGGGCGTGGCTGGAGAAGCGATGATCCTGGCGAACGCCCGGGCCGGCGAGGTTACGGCGGTAGCTCAATTGGTAGAGCATCGGTCTCCAAAACCGAGGGTTGGGGGTTCGAGTCCCTCCCGCCGTGCCACGCGCAACTGAGAATTGAATTGTGAAAAACCCGTTCCTTGCAATCCGCGGTTACATCGGTGAAGTTGCTGACGAAATGAAACGTTGCAACTGGCCGACTGCCCTCGAGTTGCGCGACTCGACGATTGTGGTCGTCATCGCCGTTGCGCTATTGTCGGTAGCCGTGGCGGTGGTGGTCTTCGCCGGGACGTGGAGCGTTCGTCATTTGACGACGTTGGGGTTGAAGTAGCCCGGAACTAAAGGCACCTATGGATACCCAGTGGTTTGTCATTCATACACTTTCGGGCCAGGAGCAGAAGGTCAAGGAGAACATTGACAAGCGGATCAAGTCCGAGGAAATGCAGGATTTCATTTCCCAGGTCCTGATTCCGACCGAGAAGGTCTCCGAGATCAAGAAGGGCAAGCGCACCACCAGCGTGCGCAAGTTCTTCCCCGGCTATTTGTTGGTGAACATGCGGTTGTTGGATGAAAAGGGCCAGTTGATGGAGAAGCCCTGGTATTTCATCCGCGACACGGCTGGAATCATTGGTTTCATCGGCGGTGACCGCCCGGTTCCGTTGCGCAAAGACGAGGTGGAGAGCTTGCTGGCGCAGATTCAGGAACGCGGCGAGAAGGTCAAGCCGAAGGTCAACTACGAAGTGGGTGACCAGGTGAAGATCACCGAGGGGCCGTTCCTTAGTTGCACGGGCGTGATTGAGGAGATCGATCCCGACCGCGGCAAGCTGAAGGTGTCGGTGGCAATTTTCGGGCGCAATACGCCGGTCGAAGTGGAATACAGTCAGGTGGAGCGCGCATAGGGCGCAGTAACCAAGTCAGGATTTATTTTACATAGCGGAGCACCATGGCGAAAAAAGTAGTCGGTCAAGTTAAACTGCAGATTCCGGCCGGCGCGGCCAACCCCGCGCCCCCGGTGGGTCCGGCGTTGGGCCAGCAAGGCGTCAATATCATGGCGTTTTGCAAGGAGTTCAACGCGGCCACCAAGAATCAGGCCGGCCTGGTCATCCCGGTGGTCATCACGGTTTATCAGGACAAGTCGTTCACGTTCATCACCAAGTCGCCTCCGGCGGCCGTGCTGCTGAAGAAGGCGGCCGGCATCGCCACGGCCAGTGGCGTGCCCAACCGCAACAAGGTGGGCAAGGTGACCCGTAAACAGGTGATGGAGATTGTGAAGATGAAAGGCAAGGACCTCAATGCCAACAGCGACGAGGCGGCGTTCCGCATGGTCGCCGGCACGGCGCGTTCCATGGGCATTGACGTCGTAGAGTAGGAATTTCAAGCACCGCTGCCCCCGGAGTTAAAGCAATGGCAACACAAAGCAAACGATATCGCGCCGCGGCCGAATTGGTGGACCGCACAAAGGCGTACACGTTGACGGACGCGGTCAAACTGTTGAAACAGACCCCGCGCGCCAAGTTCGACGAGAGCGTCGAGTTGGCGTTCAAACTGGGTGTGGACCCGAAACAATCCGACCAGATGGTTCGTGGCACTGTTCCGCTTCCGCACGGCAGCGGCAAGAAGGTCCGCATTCTGGTCTTCACCAAGGGTGGGGAAGATGCGGCGAAAGCCGCAGGCGCCGATTTTGTCGGCTACCAGGACCTCATCAAGAAGGTCAACGAAGGCTGGGCCGAATTCGATGTCGCCATCGCGACGTCCGAGGCCATGGCCGAGGTGCGCAAGTTGGGCCGCGTGCTCGGCCCGCGCGGCTTGATGCCGAACCCGAAGACGGGCACCGTCACCGAAGATGTGGCCAAGGCCGTCAAGGAGTTTAAGGCGGGCCGCGTCGAGTTCAAGATCGACAAGGCCGGCAACCTCCATGTGCTATTTGGCAAGACCTCCTTCACCGAGGAGCAGCTCATCGATAACGCCAAGTCTGTGATCGAGTCGGTGGTCAAGGCCAAGCCCTCCACGTCCAAGGGCCGCTATATTGAAAGCTGCACGCTCAGCTCAACGATGAGCCCGGGCTTGAAACTGGACATCAAGGAATTTCTGACGATCTAGGAGCATCATGAGACCGGAGAAAAAGATTCTGGCAGCCACCGCACGCAAGCAGATCGAAACATCCTCGTTTGCGTTGTTGGTGGATTTTACCAAAGTGACCGTGGCGCAGGCCAACGAGTTGCGCAAGCGGCTTCGCGGTGCGGGCGCTGAGTACCACGTTGTGAAGAACTCTGTGCTGCGCGTGGCGTGCAAGGAGTGCGGCATTGAGGGCCTCGACACGGCGCTCGCCGGCCCGACCGGCGTCATCACCGGCAAGGAAATCGCCGGTGCGGCCAAGGTGATCAAGACTTTTGTGGCGGAATTTGAGCGTCCGAAGATCAAGCTCGGTCTGATGGACCGGGTGTTGTTGCAACCGGCGCAGGTCATTGAGATTGCCGACCTGCCGAGCCTGCCGGAGTTGCGGGCGAAGTTGCTCGGTCTGCTCACCTCGCCGCAGGCGCAGTTGGTGCGCGTGCTGGCGGCCCCGGCCTCGAAGTTTGTGCAGATCATCAAGGCTTACGAGGAAAAGAAGGGCAAGGAAGCGCCCGCCGCCGAAGCGGCCAAGGCGTAACACAAATTTTGTGCGTGGCCACGCGCAAGAGCAATAGTAAGGAACAACACGATCGACAAAAGGTAAATCGTCATCCCGATGGCCATCGGGATCAAATCGCGCGGGGCTTCGCGCGGTGACGACACCGGAAAAGGAAACAATGGCAGACGAACTGAAACCCATTATTGAGTCGCTGAGCAAACTGACGGTTCTGCAGATGGCGGAACTAGTCAAGACCCTCGAAAAAGAGTGGGGCGTGACCGCCGCCGCGCCTGTGGCGGTGGCTGCAGCGGCTCCAGCGGCCGCGGCTGCGGCGGCTCCGGCCAAGGACACGTTTGACGTGATCCTGGCGAACGCGGGTGCGAACAAGATTGGCGTCATCAAGGCCGTGCGCGAAGTGGTGCCGGGCCTGGGTCTCGCCGACGCGAAGGCGTTGGTGGAGAGCGCTCCCAAGCCCCTCAAGGAAGGCGCCACGAAGGACGAAGCCGAGTCCATCAAGAAGAAGCTGGAAGCGGCTGGCGCAAAGGTCGAAGTCAAGTAGATTGCGATGTGACCGGCACCGTGGGGTGTGGTGGCTGCCGGTGGTAATGTTTGGACCGACAGCCTGCTGCCGCTCGTTTGGATACAGGCGAGTGGCGGCAGGCTGGTCGTGTCTTTTTGACTGTGTAGGTCAGGAAGACGGATGTAGAGCCGTGCGAAAGGCAGTAACGAGGTCATAGAGCCATGTTTGAGCGTAAGAACTTCGGTAAACTGGTAGAGCCGATTGAGCCGCCGAATCTCATTGAGATTCAGACGGAGCCTTATGTTGACTTCCTGCAGCAGACCGTGGATCCGGATCGGCGAAAGTTGCTGGGTTTGCAGGCTGTCTTCAAGGAGGTCTTCCCCATCGAGAGCTACGATGGCCAGGTCAAACTGGACTTCGTCCGCTACACAATCAGCGAGCCCAAGCTCGATGCGCTGGAGTGTCAGCGCGAGGGCGTGACCTATTCGGCCGCGTTGCACATGGTGTTCCGGCTCCAGCGCCAGAGTGGTGGCGGTTTGGAGGAGAGCGTGTACATGGGGGAAATCCCGCTCATGACTCCGCAGGGCACGTTCGTTATCAATGGGGCCGAGCGGGTTTTTGTCAGCCAGCTGAACCGTTAGCCTGGTATTTGTTTTGAGTCGTCGGTGCATCCCAACGGCAAGGTGCTGTAGGGATTCCGCGTGATTGCCGACCGTGGTTCATGGCTGGAAGTGCAGTTCGACACGGCGGATCTGCTGTATGTCTATTTGGATCGCCGGCGGCGCCGCCGGAAGTTCCTGGCCACCACGTTCCTGCGTGCGCTGGGCTATGGCACGGACGAGGAAATCGTCAAACTTTTCTATGAAATCACCGACGTCAAACTGAAGGACGTTGAGGATCAGGAGAACATCGGCAACCTGATGCTCGTGGCTGATGCGGTTGACAATACTTCGCATATCGTCATCGCGCGCGCTTTCGAGCCGCTGAGCAAGGCGGTTTGCCGTTCGTTGATGGATGCCGGCATCGAGAAGACGAAGATCATCGATACGACGCCCGACGACGGTGTCATCATCAAGACGCTGAAGAAGGACCCGACCAAGAGCGCCGACGAGGCGTTGAAGGACATCTACAAGCGTTTGCGCCCTGGCGATCCGCCGACGGCGGCGAATGCGAAGGCGTTGTTGAAGCGGTTGTTTTTTGACCCGCGCCGTTACGATTTGGGCCGCGTCGGCCGTTACAAGCTCAACCAGAAGCTTGGCATTAACGTCGAGAATGACCAGCGTGTCCTGGTCAATGAGGACATCATCGAGGCGATCCGGTACCTGCTGAGCCTGCGCAAGGGTGAGGGGTCCGTGGACGACATCGATCATCTGGGCAGCCGCCGCGTCCGGACCATCGGCGAAATGCTCGCCAACCAGTGCCGCGTGGGTCTCGCCCGCACGGAGCGTCTGGTCAAGGAGCGCATGACGTTGTTTGATGCAACGACCGAGGAGATGACGCCGCAGAAGCTCATCAACCCGAAGGCGCTCTCCGCCGTCATTCGTGATTTCTTCGGACGCAGCCAGCTGAGCCAGTTCATGGATCAGACCAACCCGCTGTCCGAGCTGACGCATAAGCGCCGTCTCTCGGCCCTTGGACCCGGCGGTTTGAGCCGCGAGCGCGCCGGTTTTGAGGTGCGCGACGTGCACCCGAGCCACTACGGCCGCATCTGTCCGATTGAGACGCCTGAAGGACCGAACATCGGTCTCATCAGCTCGCTCTCGATTTACGCGCAGTCGAACGAATTTGGTTTCATCGAGACGCCCTACCGCAAGGTGGAGAAGGGCCGTGTCACCGACAAGCTGGACTACCTTACGGCGGACCAGGAGGAAAAGTTCGTTGTGGCGCAGGCCAACGCCCCGGTGGATAACCGTGGTCACTTCACTGGCTCGACGGTGAGCTGCCGGTACAAGGCGGACTTCATCGAGGTGGAGCCGGAGAAGGTGGATTATATGGACGTGAGCCCGAAACAGCTCGTGTCCGTCGCCGCTGGCTTGGTGCCGTTCCTGGAGCATGACGACGCGAATCGCGCGTTGATGGGTGCGAACATGCAACGCCAGGCGGTGCCCTTGCTTGTTAACGAGGCGCCGTATGTCGGCACCGGTCTGGAAGGCCGTGTTGCGCGCGACTCCATGGCGTGCATCGTGGCGGAACACAACGGCATCGTGGCTAGCGTCAGCAGCCAGCGCATCATCATCACCAAGGATGGTCAGGTGCCTGAGAGCAAGCGCAAACTCAAGAGCGACCCGGAGAAGGGTCTCTGGGTGCACGAACTGCGCAAGTTCATGCGTTCCAACGCCGGCACGTGCATTAACCAGAAGCCGATCGTTCGCAAAGGCGACCACGTGAAGAAAGACCAGGTCATCGCCGACGGCCCCTGCACCGAGAGTGGAGAACTGGCGCTCGGCCGCAACGTGCTCGTCGCGTTTATGCCGTGGAACGGTTACAACTTCGAGGACGCCATTCTCGTCAGCGAGAAACTGATCCGCGGCGACGTGTACACCTCGATTCACATCGAGGAATATGAGGTCAACGCCCGCGACACCAAGCTGGGGCCGGAGGAAATCACGCGCGACATTCCGAACGTTGGCGAAGAGGCCCTCAAGAATCTTGGCCCCGATGGCGTCATTCGCGTGGGTGCGGAAGTCCGTCCGGGCGATATTCTCATCGGCAAGATCACGCCGAAGAGCGAAACCGAGTTGGCGCCTGAAGAGCGTTTGCTGCGCGCCATCTTCGGAGAGAAGGCGGCGGATGTGAAGGATACGTACCTGCCCGTGCCCAGTGGTTCGGGTGGCATCGTCATGGATGTGAAGGTGACGCCGTTGAAGGAAACCACCACGACGTCGAAGTTGTCCACCAACGAACAGCGGAAGCAGAAGAAGCAGTTCGAGGAGAAATACAAGGACCGTGTCGCGGAGTTGCGCGAGGAACTGAGCGAGGCCCTGTCCAACATCCTTCTTGGTGAGAAAATTCCGCTTGATGTCGTCAACGCGGAGACGGGCGAGATCATCATCCCGGCCAACCGCAAGATCACCAAGACGCTCTTGCGCAAGCTGGCCGAGCATTACGACCACATCGAGATTGATCCCTCGCCGATCCGTATCAAGATCCGCGAGATCATCTCGCAGTTCGAGCACAAGTTTAGCGAGCTCGAGTTGGAGCGGGAGCGTCAGATCGATCGCATTGAAAGTGGCGATGATGTGGACGCGGGTGTTATCAAGCGCGTGAAAGTGTATGTTGCCTCCAAGCGCAAGCTCAGCGTGGGCGACAAGATGGCAGGCCGTCACGGCAATAAAGGAGTCATTGCCAAGATCCTTCCCGAAGATATCAAGCGCGAAAGGGCGTTTCATCCTTTTGC
>CAZAAF010000210.1:7533-7973 GCA_964482575.1 uncultured Verrucomicrobiota bacterium
AGGCCGTCACGGCAACAAGGGTGTTATTGCCAAGATCGTGCCTGAGGAGGACATGCCGTTCCTTCCGGACGGTACCTCGGTGGAAATCGTGCTCAACCCGCTCGGCGTGCCGAGCCGCATGAACGTCGGTCAGGTGTTGGAGACGCACCTGGGCTGGGCGGCCAAGCTGCTCGGATTCACGGTGGCGTCACCGGTGTTCGACGGTATTACGGAGAGCGAGATCAAGGAGGCGATGAAGAAGGCGGGGTTGCCTGAAGACGGCAAAACGATCCTTCACGACGGCCGCACGGGCGAACCTTTCGACCAGCGAGTCGTCGTTGGTATCATCTACATGCTCAAGTTGGGACATCTCGTCGCGGACAAGATTCACCCCCGCGCCGTGGGTCCGTATTGACTCGTCACCCCCCAGCCGCTGGGAGGCAAGGCGCAATATGGTGGCC
>CAZAAF010000211.1:0-7959 GCA_964482575.1 uncultured Verrucomicrobiota bacterium
GTAACCGCCACAGCCACCACCCTGCCACCGTCGTGGCCCGTACTCCCCTACAGTTTTCGCCAGACCACCGTCGTCGAAACCCTGAACGCGGCACACAAGGTCGAAGGTTGCGATACAAGGGTCGAGGAGGTGTTTCCCGTTGAGAGCAAGCTCCTCTTCCACCGTCTCATCCAACGCAACGGAAAACCGTTGACCGCCAGCGAACAGGAAGCGGAAGCGAAACGGCTGGAGTCCTTCCGCCAGGAAGTCCGGGCCGGCAAACCGCCGAAGGAATCCGAGCAGGTCACCGATCTGACGGCACGGTTTACTGGCGAGGAATTGGATCGGGCCTTCATCAGCGAGGAGACAGGCCGGGAGGAACTGCGCGGGCGGCGGTGCATTGTGTACACGTTCCGCGGGCGGCCGGGCCGTTCCATCAACGTCGGCGGGCAATATCAGAAGTTCTTCGATGTGGGCGTGGACGGTGTCGTCGGCCGGCTGTGGATTGATGAGGAAGACCGGAAACCCGCGCGGGGCGAGGTGCGTTTGAAAAGACCGGTAAGTGTTGCATTTGGGTTGCTGGTGTACATCAAGCAATTCGATCTCGACGTGGACTTCGAGCGATTGGAACCGGGCGTCTGGTGGCCTCGCCAGGCCGAGGGCATCGCGGATGCGCGTTTCCTCATTTTCCAGCCGTGCGTCCGGCGCGGCAAGGTGGTGAATGAGAACTTCCGGCGTGTGTTGCCGCCGGAATCCCCCGCCTCCACGCTGGCACACTGAAATCACAAACCCGGCGGGCCACCACCGTTCAACGTCCCGGAACGTTCGCGGCCAGCCTCCACAACCAGATGCACAATCCGGCTGTGACGATGCAGCCCGTGGCGTTTATCCACAACGGCATCGACCAGCCGGCAATGACCACGTCTGCCTGCGTCACCAGACGCAGCAAATGCACGACCGACACCACGCCAAAGATTGAGCCGGTGACCCGTAATCCGAATGCGGCTGAGTTCATGGTGGTCTTATCCGTTTAAAGTCCGTCCGCCCGTTCCCTTCTCAATACCGCTGCAACAACTCCAGGAACTTCCGGTCCAGTTTGTGGCCCTCGAAGTCCTCATACGGCACGTCGGCGCGTTCGCTGTCGAGAATGCCGAAACTGCCCCTGAAATTCCACATCGCCCATCCCCAGCCGGCCTTCTTCCAGTTGGCCAAGCAATCCTCCGCCCATCGCAGGACGACGTCGTGTGGGGTCTTGTTATAAGCACCCCACTCGCCAACCATCACCCCGACACCTTCGGACTCCAGTTTTTTCCAGGGCTCAATGTGCTTCGTCCAAAGCCAGTCGCGATCCTGCATGGGCATGTCCACAAACGGCGTGGGCCGGCCGCCGGCCTTGTATAGAATCGGGTCGGCCTTTTCGGCAAACTTCTGCGCCAAGGGCAGCACGTCTTCACGTTCGGCGCCCGCCGGTTTGAACCCCAGTTCGCCCACCTGCAACCAGTCGCCCCCGAGCACGCGGATTTGAACCTCCCGGGCACCCGCGGGCACCGTGATGCTGTAGTCGCGGTCGTACATGCAAAAGCAGATCTTGTACTGCGGCCTGAGTTCGGAGGTTTTCCATTCGCCCTGTCCGGGACCGGTCTTGAATTCCTTCTCCCAAAGCCTGGCGCCATCCGCCTCGACGACCAGTTGTGCGCGACTGGAAACGCCGAGGATGTGCAGCCGCAGGGCTGTCTCAACGCCGAACGGCCCACGGATGACAAGCGGGTGCGCGCCTTCCTTCTTGGTCGGACTGAGCAACGTACCGTTAGGCGCCAGCGGCTTCGGCCACCGCGGCATCGGGAAATGCTCGCCCCGGACCCAGCTCGCCTTGTAATGGCTGATTTCCATGGGACTGTAACCGCGCGTGGCCTGGGCAATCTTCAGCGGGCACAGGTCGAACAGAGGTGTCTGGCCCCATTGCATACCGTCCGAAATCACCAGCCGGTCCGGGTCCTGCGCGCGAATCGCCCCGGTCATCTTGCGCACGACGGCGACATACAGGTTCGTCGGGATGTTGCCCGGCTCGTTGAAAAGGTTGAAACCCAGTTGTGAATTCGGGATGCCCTTGTATCGACGCGCAAACTCCGCCCAGTGCCGGGCGCACACTTCCTGCGTCTTCGCGTCCGTGAACAAATCCGTGGGTTCCTTGGGCTTGGCCACGGTGTAGCCGGGCGCGCGGTGGAAGTTGATCCAGACGTGAATGCCGTAGCGGCGGCCCCAGTCCACCGCCTGGTCGATCTCCTTGAGTTGCACCTCGTCGAACTGCTCCCAATCCTTGTTCTGGATCCAGCAGCGATAATCCATCGGTAACCGCACGAAGTTGAAACCAAGTTGGTGGATGAGCTTGAAATCCTCCTCCTTGAACGGCTCACGCCGGCCGACACTGAACTTCTCCAAAAGGTTGAATCCTCGCCAGCGCGGCAGTTTTTCTGCCGAGGCGGGCATCCACGAAACCGCCGGCGCGTCGAAGGCGGCCAGGGTGGCGCTGGAACAAATCAGGGAAAGCAGGATTGCTCGTGTTGTTTTCATGTATGGGTTCCTGACGCGGCGTTTATCCTTCGTCATCCATCCCTTGTCAAACCCATCCTCAGCCACTCCGGCCTGCCGGCGCGGTTGTTCCATCATCTCCGCATCCCAACCGAAAAGAAGCTGGCCGACGCGGACGGGAGTGATATATTCAGTGACAGGGTTGACATGAGATATCAAACACATCAGGTCCGGACAAACCAGGGTTTCACACTGGTGGAGTTGCTCGTCGTGATCGTCATCATCGGCGTCCTGGCGAGCATGTTGCTTCCGTCGATTACCTTTCTTAAGGAAAAAGCCAATCGCCTGGCGTGCGCCAACAACCTCAAGGAGATTCACAAGCTGTGTCTCGCGTACGCAAAGGATAACGACGACCTGCTTCCCCCTTGTGACTCCCCCAAGGCCAATGGGCCGGTGCTGCTGGATGAACAAATGAACCTGCTCATCCGGAAAAACTACACGCGCAACACCAAGGTTTTCCACTGTCCCAGCCGGAACTCGGCCACCGACCTGAGCAAGGAATTCCAGTACGATTACAATCCCTACATCACCACCAAGCGGCTGCTCCGATTCACCCAGGTGAAGAATCCCGCCGGCTTGCGCCTGGCGTGGGACAGCGATAAAGCGGGCGAAATGGAAATCTACGACGTCCAGGACAATCACAGCAGCGCCGGCGGCAATGTCGTTTACGTGGACGGCCACATCCAGTGGTGGAACGCCAACCTGTATCGGGGCAACGAGCAGGTCAATCCCGACGCCTTGCAGTAAGGTCGCGCCAAAGGCGCGACACACCCCTGGTTTCCGCTTCGCGCTATCGCGCCTTGATCTCGGTCCAATAACGGTCCCGGAGCTGCAGGCTCTCGCCCAGGTCACCGATAAAATCACACCGTTTCAAGGCCGCGTCGTCCGGATAACGGGCCGGGTCGGCGAGCAACGCCGGCTTGATGAATGGCCGCGCCGCATCATTCGCACAGGCGTAGCTCATCGCATTGACCACGGCGGCGATATTCCTCCCTTCCAGCATGTAATTGATGAACGCGTGCGCCGCCTCCACATGCCGCGCGCTCTTCGGAATGCAAAGGTTGTCCACCCAGACCGTGCAGCCTTCCTTCGGGATGACATAGGCCAGGTTCTTGTCCTCGTCACACGCCCTGGCCAGTTCGCCGTTGTACCCGTGCGCAATCCACACGTCCCCACTGCGGAGGATGTCGGCGAAGCCCGATGAATTGTAGGTTTTCACCAACGGCTTCTGTTTCAGCAACAGGTCCCGCGCCGCAGCCAGCTCCGTGGCATTGGTGGAATTCGCCGAGTGCCCCTGCACGCGCAACGCCGCGCCAAAACACTCGCGCATGTCGTCGAGCATCAGGATGCGCCCCTTCCATCGTCCATCGAAAACCGCCGCCCAACTGTCCAGGGTCGCCCCCACCTTCGCCTTGTTGTAAGCGAAGCCGGTCGTGCCCCAGAGATACGGCACGCTGTGCGCATTGCCCGGATCAAACGGCGGGTTGCGGAACCTGGCGGTGAGGTTGCCGAGGTTCGGCAGTTTCCCGTGGTCGAGCGGAACGAGCAACCCCTGCCGGGCCAGGATGCACACCATGTAGTCGGTCGGCACAACGATGTCATAGTCGCTCGCGCCCGACGCCAGCTTCTCCAGCACGGCCTCGTTCGAATCATAGACATCGAACTTCACCCGGATACCGGTCTGTGCCGTGAACTGGTCGAGCAGTTCCCGGGTGATGTAGTTGGTCCAGATATAGACGTTGAGGCGCTTGCCGTTGTCCCCGCAGCCACAGCCGAGCAATAGCGACAGCACACATGCCGCCACGCCGCCACCCCATTCACGATACGCAACACGCTTCCGCTTCATCGTGCCGGATTCTGTAATCGCTGCACCGCCGCAATCAAGCCAATCGTCATCCTCCCGCCATGCACTCTACCGGCGCCCGCCGGCGTGGAGACGCGCATTGGCCTCGGCAATGGCCCGGAGCTGGTAGCCCCGCCCGTTGGCCGGCGTGATGTTCCACTCCCGGTCCGCATGCACGCAGTCGTAGTCCCAGACCGCGGCCAGGGCGGCCCCGGAGTTTTCAATCATCGCCAGGACTTCCCTGAACTTCTGTTCGGCGGCCGGGCCGACCGAATCCTGAAGCTGGAATTCGCCGATGAAGAGTGGTTTTTTCAGCCGGGCGGCCACCCGGGCAACCTCCGGGATCGCGGGGAGCGCCTCCAGATAGGCGTGAATGCAGAGGACGTCCACGGGGTCGGGCTGCTGCCGCTGCAGCATGTCCGCGGACTGCTCCGGCGAATCGCGCTGCCAGCTTCGTTCATGGAGCATGTGCCACGCGGCGGGCCGCGCCATGGAATGACCGCTCGTGATGAATCGGCACGGGTCATGACGGCGAACTTCCGTGGCGAAGGCCGTCAGTGCCGCGCGCACAATGTCGGTGGTGAATTCATCGCGCGCCGACCGGGTGGCGGGCGTGCCCAGCCGCAGCGCGACCTTGGGGCGATGCGTGGCCGCATTCGGCAAATCGGAACAGAGGTTGTATTCATTGCCGAACTCCCAACCCAAGATGGCCGGCGATTCCCGATAGCGGGTCACCACCTCGCGCACGTAGCGGCACATGAAGGCCACCGTCTGGCTGCCGGGATTCCCCCACTGGTTGCACGGTTCACCGACAAGGTCCGGCACGGTGGCAGGCGTCCAGAACAATGACGGAATCAGCCCCACGCCGTGATGCTCCGCCGACCGGACCACCCCATCAAGCCGCTCGAAATACGCCGGCGCGTTGGTGCGATAGAGCGCCATGTCACAGGGCCAGAAGCCGATGGCACAGAAACGGACAAAGGGGATTTTCAACGCAGCCAGTGTCGCAAACCCGGCTTCATAGGAGGTATCGGGCGGTTCATGCAGTGTGCGCAGGAACGCGTCAAAATAATTGACGCCGATGGCCCGGTACGGCTGGCCCTCCTTCAGCAAACGCCCCTCGCTATCCACGGTCAATCCCCGCGGGGCGGGCCCGGACTGGGCCGCGGCGCAGGTCAAGGCCAGCCACATGACGCCGAGAATCCAGGAAGTCTTCATCGCTTTATCGTTTCCAGTCGCTGGGCCGCCGCAACCAAGCCAATCGTCACCACCAACAGGAGCGTGGAGACGGCGTTAATCTCCGGCGTCACGCCCGTTTTCACCATCGAGTAAATCTGCAACGGCAGCGTGGTCGCGCCCGGGCCCGCCACGAACGAGGTGATGATGTAGTCGTCAATGGAGAGCGTGAACACCAACAGCGCCCCCGCCAGCACGCCCGGCGCGATCAGCGGCAGGGTCACGCGCCAGAACGCCTGCCAGCGGTTCGCGCCGAGATCCAGGGCCGCCTCCTCGAGCGACCAGTCGAACCCCGCCAGCCGCGCCTGCACCACCAGCGCCACGTAGCTGATGCTGAACGCGATGTGCGCCAGAATCACCGTGGTCAGGCTCAACCGCATCGCGATGAACCCGAACAGGCTCACCAGCGCCGCGCCCACCACGATTTCCGGCACAATCACCGGCAGATAAATCAGCGACCGCGTGGCGTGTTTGCCGGGGAAACGGTGCCGCGCCATCGCCAGCCCCGCCATTGTGCCGATCACGGTGGCCACAACCGTCGCCACCAAGCCCACGACGAGGCTGTTGGCAACCGCCTGTCCGATCAACTCGTCCCGGAACAGCACGCGATACCAATCCAGCGTAAAGTTTTTCCAGACCGCCGTCTGCCGTTCCGCGTTGAACGAGAAGACCACCAGCACGACAATCGGGGCGTAAAGAAACACGTACACCAGCCACGACACCGCGCACAAAAAAGGCGCCCCACGCTTCACAGTGCCATCGCCTCCCCGCGCCGTTGCGCCCATTTCGCATAGACCCACAGCAGCGCCAGCACGAAGGCGGTCAGCACCAACGCCACCGCGCTGCCAAACGGCTTGTTCAACGCGGGGCCGAACTGGTTTTGAATCAGGTTGCCCACCAGCATTCCCTTCGCGCCGCCAAGCAGGTCGGGCGTGATGAACGTGCCGAGGCTCGGGATGAAGACGAGCACGATGCCCGCCACGGTCCCCGGCATCGCCAGCGGCGCCGTCACCCGCCAGAACGCCGCCACGGCACCCGCGCCGAGGTCGCGCGCCGCCTCCAGAAGCGACCGGTCGAGTTTCTCCAGCGACGCGTAAATCGGCAGCACCATGAACGGCACCTCGGCATACACCTGGCCGATCATCACCGCCAGCGGCGTGTAGAGCAGCGGCAGCGGTTCGCGGATCACGCCGAGCGACATCAGCAGCGAGTTGATGACGCCCTGGTCGCGCAGGATGAACATCCACGCGTAGGTCCGCACCAGGAAACTGGTCCAGAACGGGATGACCACCAACGCCAGCAGGAGGTTCTTCCGTTCCGGCCGCGCCTTCAACGCGATGTAGTAGGCCACCGGATAGCTCACCCCCAGGCAGATCACCGTCGTCACCACCGCAATCCAGACCGACCGCGCGTAAATGACCGGGTAGCCTGATTCAAAACAGCGGGCGTAATTCGCCAGCGTCGGTCCGGGCACAATCCCGCCGTACAGGCCGCGTTGCTGGAAGCTCAGCCAGCCCATGATGGCCAATGGCGCAAGAAACAGCAGTCCCAGCACGATCCACGTCGGCGAAATGAGCAGAAACGCGGAACGTGAAACGCGCATCGTGGATCGGATCGGGGAGGACTGCGGGGCGGTGCTCATGCGCGAGGTCCCGACTCCATCGGCACTTCGTGCCGCTTGTTCCATTTCACCCACACGGGGTCGCCGGGCTTCAGGCGTGACACGGCATCCGACACACCATCGTTCTGTTCGACGGCCGTCAGCAACCGGCCGTCCGCCGTGCGAACCTGCCAGCGCGTCGTCTCGCCCTGATACACCCGGCTCTCAACCCGGCCCTCCACGCCGCCGGCCGTCGCCGTCGCGTGCAGCCGCATTTTATCCGGCCGCCCCACGAAGCCGTCGAGGAAATTCACCGCGCCCATGAAGTCGGCCACGAACCGCGTCCGCGGCCGCTCAAAAACCTCCTCCGTCGTGCCGACCTGCTCGACCCTGCCGAGATTCATCACCGCCACACGGTCGGCCAGCGTCAGCGCCTCCTCCTGGTCATGCGTCACAAAGATGAATGTGATGCCCACGCGCCGCTGGAGCGCCTTCAACTCCACCTGCATCTCCTTGCGCAGTTTCACGTCGAGCGCCGCGAGCGGCTCGTCGAGCAACAACACCTTCGGATGCAGGATCAACGCCCGGGCCAGCGCCACGCGCTGTTTCTGGCCGCCGCTGAGCTGGTCGGGCCGGCGCGCGCCCAGTCCCTCCATCCGCACCAACTGCAACATCTCCCCGATTTTGGATTCCGGGTTTTCGATTTTGGATT
>CAZAAF010000212.1:0-7941 GCA_964482575.1 uncultured Verrucomicrobiota bacterium
TCGACTACAACATGTGGCTCGGCCCCGCGCCGTACGCGCCCTACTGTTCCGCGCGGTGCCATTGGAATTTCCGGTGGATCTACGATTATTCCGGCGGAATTCTGACCGACTGGGGCATGCACATCGTGGACACTGCCCAATGGGGCAACAACACCGAAACCAGCGGCCCCGTGGAGGTGGAAGGCAAGGGCGAATTTCCCACCAGCGGCATCTACAACACCGCCACGGAGTGCCATCTCGAATACACGTACGCCAGTGGCGTGAAACTGTTCGTGGATACCGGCGCCGTCAGCCTGCGATTCGAGGGATCCGACGGATGGGTCGGCAACAAGGGATGGATCGGACCGGTGGAAGCCAGTTCCCCGGAGATTCTGACCAGCCCCATCGGTCCGCGCGACCTGCACCTCTACACGTGTCCCGCCGGCGAACACCGAAACTTCCTGGATTGCGTGAAGACACGGCGCGCCCCCTATTTCCCGGCGGAAATCGGCCACCGTTGCGCATCAGTGCTCCACATCGGCAACGCCGCGATGCGGTTGGGCCGCAAGCTGCGATGGAATCCGGTGACCGAGGAGTTCGTCAACGACGACACGGCCAACCGGATGCGGTCCCGCGCCCTGCGCGCACCCTGGACGCTGTAATCACCGTCCACATTCCGCCGGCAAACTCTCGCACGGGTTACTTCTTCGGGGCGGCCCACTCGACGGCGTTGCGAAGAATCTGCTTCACGTTGGCGTCGTAGTAATGCTTGCAGGTTTCGTGGCCGGTCTGGAAATAGAACACCCGCCCCTTGCCCACCGTCCAACACAAGGCCTGGCGCGCCTTTTCCGTCCTGCCATCCGGGAACCGGTACTCACATTCGAACGGTACCGCCGACGGCTTCGGCACGATGAACTTCTCGCTGTAGCGCTCGGTGTCCCCAAGATCAAAACACTTCTCCACCTTCCTGCATATCGGATGCGCGGCCTCCAAGGCCATGATCTTCACGGCGCAATCGCACTTGTACGCGCCCCAGCTCCCCACGCGCTTCCGCATCTCCTCGTCGTTCGGGTCCGCAATCTCCAGCATGAGCGCCTTGAACGGTTTCGCGTAGTGTGCGGAATGGAGAGATAGAAACCCCATGCCCTCCTCCTTGACGCGCTTCACGATGCGCTTGGCCAGATCATCGTTCACCTTGCCGTGCTTCTTGTGTCCCCACCAGGCCAACACGTCGGCGCTCCGCAACAGATCGTCGGGAAGTCCCTGGTCGGGTTGTTCGAGATTGGCCGTGAGAATCTCCCAGCCCACGAGCGGCTGCAGGGCGTCCGCCACCGCGCCATTGATATCCTTCGGATACACGTCCGCCGGCGCCGTGCATTCCGACCACACCACCACACGGCGTTTGCCTTCGGCCGCGAGCAGACGGCTTCCGAACACCAAGCCACCCACCAGCAGCGTGCCTTGTCCCAACATCCTGCGGCGAGAGATTCCATTCATTGTTTTGGGTCCTTTCATGCTCCGAGTTGTTTCGAGTCGCTCACTCCGAGCGATTCATAAATACGTCGCGTCGCGTTCGAACGGTTCAGCGTGTAAAAGTGAATCCCCTTGACGTCGTTGTGAATGAGATCGCGCACCTGTTCAGCCGCCCAGTGAACGCCGACATTCTCGATGTAGGCATCGTTTTGAGCGCGCGACACCGCCCGCAACAACTTGGCCGGCAACCGGCTGCCCTGGGCCAGGTCTGCCATGCGCAACATGCCCTTCATCGACGTGACCGGCATAATGCCCGCGATAATCGGAACCTTGATACCCGCCAGCTCGCACCGTTCGCAAAAATCGTAGAAATCGTGATTATCAAAAAAGAGCTGGGTGCAAATATAGTCCGCGCCCTCGTCCACCTTCTGCTTCAAGTAATCGAGTTCCTTCAACCGGTTCGGCGTCTCCGCATGGCCCTCAGGATAGCCGGCCACGCCAATCCCCAGATTTGGAAAATGCTGTTTAACGAATGCCACCAGTTCTGCCGCCCGGGCAAAGCCCCCCGCCGTCGGAACAAAGGGCCCCTTGCCCGCCGGCGGATCGCCGCGCAACGCCATGATGTTCTCGATGCCGCTGGCCTGGTATTTCTGCAGAATGATGTGGATTTCGTCGCGCGTGGAACCGACGCATGTCAGGTGCGATACCACCGTCAGGCTCGTCCCGCGCTGGATGCGCACCACCAAATCGTGGGTCAATTCCCGTGTGGAACCGCCCGCGCCGTAGGTCACGCTCACGTACGACGGCTTGAGAGACACCAGATCGCTGATAGTCGCAAAAAGCAGCCCTGCGCCCTTTTCATCCTTGGGCGGAAAAAACTCAAAACTAAAGCAATTCCTGTCCTTTGCCAGTATGTCCCTGATATGCATGCGAGCTGTCTTCTTAACGCAAACGGGATGTGAACTCAAGCCCTCGCCGCGAGGCTTGCCAGAGAAACAACAAGCCGGCAGGAAGACAGGCCGGGAACAATCCGTCAACCACCACCAAGGCTAGGACTTCTTGTCAGCCGCGCCGGGCGGCTCGGGTCTGGGAGCAGCCGGTGACGCATGGCCTTCAGCGGCGATCTCGCCCAGGAAGGTCTGAAACCCTTTGCCGACGGCAAACTGCTCCTCCACGAGGCGGATCGCGGTGCCAAATCCCGCCGTAACGGCGCACTCCGCCACAAACGTAAACGGCCCCACCTCCAGTTTGTCACCGTTTTGCAGCATCGCACTGGTCACCGGCCGGCCGTTGATGCGTGTGCCGCTTTCCGACGAAAGATCCTGCACGTGAATCCCGTTTGGGGAAACCGCCACGGTACAGTGATAGCGACTGACCGCCGCGTCCTCGAGAATGATGGCGGCATCCTCGTCCCGACCGATGACCTTGGGACGCGAGCCCAGCGCAATCTTGCGCACCGTTCCGTCGGGTAACCGAATATGCAGACAGTTCATAATGTGGGCAGGGCCTGTTTTGAGGCACTTCCTCCGCTGGAAAGCCGGATCTGGCCCTTCGACTTGGCGGCGTTGATTTTCTCGTAAATGGCAAACAACGCATCATAGACACCACACCAATCCGCGGGCCGGTGGTTGGGATCCATGTTGAGCATCTGCAGGAGCAGTTCCGCCAGTTCGTGGTTCAACCCGGGCATCGCATCCCGCGGATCCCGCACCGGTTCGGTGGCCTGCTTCATTAACAGGCTGAATTCATTCTCCGCTGTGTGGATCGTCTGGCCCGTCACCGCATGAAACAGCGTCGCCCCGAGCGAGTAGATGTCCACCCGATAGTCCAGTTCCTTGGCACCCTTCAACTGCTCGGGGGCGATATAATGCGGTGTACCGAGCATATACCCGGTGCGAGTCAACGGCGCGTCTCCCGGCTTGCTGGCCATGCGCTTGGCAATCCCCAAGTCACACAGTTTCAATCGTCCGTCCGTAGCCACCAGCAGGTTCTCAGGCTTCACATCGCGATGCACCAGCCGCACGGTCTCCCACGCATAGTGCAGCGCGGACGCCACGCACATCCCGATCGCCGCCACGGTGGATTCACTCAACGCACCCTCCCGGCGGATCAACTCACGCAGATTGATTCCCTCCACATATTCCATGCAGATAAAATGCGTCAGGTTGCGCTGGCCGTAGCCATAGACCCGGACCAGATTCGGGTGATTCAAATGCGTCGCCGCCTCCGCTTCCGCGCGGAACCGCTGCAAATAGGTGAGATTCCCCGCGAGAATCGGGTAGAGGACTTTCAGGGCGACAATCTGGTCGGTGAACAAATGTCTCGCCCGAAACACCACCCCCATGGTTCCCTCCCCCAGACGCTCGTAGAGTTCAAACCCCTGAACATCCACCAAGTCCTGCCGGCTCTTGGGTTGTTCAACTCCGACCATAGGCTGTTCACCATTTGCCGATGTCATGGTCTTGTTGGTGTTCCCGTATCACGCGCAGGCAAGCCTGTCCATCGCTAAATTCTCCATTCCCACCTATTCGGCAGAAACGCCAGGCTTCTTTAGCTTGCGTACTCCCAAGGCGCCGGGAAGAGGCGCTTCCGTCTACCGGCGCTTGTTCCGCCACCGGCGCCAGCCGGCCAGTGCCGCCAGACCCAGCCCCATCAGCGCATACGTCGAAGGCTCCGGCACGAACACGATCTGGCCGCCGTTGTCGATGCTCACATTCACCAGTCCCAACGCCGCCGCATTGCCCTCGTTGATCACGCCCGCATTGAAGCTCTTCGTCCCGCTCCCATCCTCATAGATGAACTCCAGCCCCACGTAGATCGTCAGCGCGCTCAACTTCATCGTCGCCCCGTTGAACAGGTGCAGCACGTCCACATACAACGCCTCGTTCGTCCCCAACCCGCCCCCGTTGTTCAGGTTGTTCACGAAGCTCACCCCGTTGGTGATGTTCAGCGTCCCCACCGCAAAGTTGTTCGTGAAGCCCTCAAACACCGCCCCCACGTTCCGTCCCGCCACCTCGAACGTGTTCGTCGCCAGCGACCCCGCCGCTCCAAACACCATCGTACCCGGCGTCGTGTTGTACGCCATGTTGTTCGTGCTCCCGTTGACGTAGTTGCCCTGGATCACCAGCGTGCTCCCGGGCTGGTTGCCCATCGTGATCACGCCCGCGCTGCCCAGCACCAGGTTCCCGCTCACTATCGCCGTCGACGGATTCACCGTCGGCGCAAATGCCAGCGTCCCGTTCACCGTCAGGTCCTTCGTGAACGTCGCCACGCTCCGGTCCAGCGTGATCGTGCCCGCGTTCGTCACCACCCCGCCGAAGCTCGCCGTGCTCCCATCCTGCACCAGGATCGTCCCACTGTTCTGCACCCCGCTGTTGAAGGTCAGGCTGCTGCCGTTCACCGCCGCAATCATCCCCGCCGCGTCGTTGTTCACCGGCTGTGCAAACGTCAGCAACTGCCCGTTGCTGTTGTTCGTCACCGTCCCGGTGTTGTACAGCGCCGCGTTGAACGTCCCGTAGCCCAGGATGCTCCCCGCGTTGTTCACCGCCGGCGCCGTCAGCGTCCCGTTGCCCAACGCGATCCGTCCCACGTTCGTGAACGCCACCCCCACATTGAACTCCCCGCCCCTCGCCGCCAGCAACCCCGCATTCACCGGCCTCCCCGCCGCGTCGTTCGTGAACCCCGCCGTCAGGTAGAGCACTCCGCCCGTGGCCGTGATCGTCCCGTCCGCCTCCGCCCCGACCAATGCCGCCACCGTCCCGTGGCCCGCAATCGTCCCGTGGTTGACCACGTTGCTCGCCCCGCCGCCCGTCAACGTGAACGTGCCGCTAGCCAGCCCGATCGTCGCCCCGCTCATGTTCGTCAGCGTCGCATTGTTCACCGCCAGAGTGCCCCCATTGGTCGTCGCCAGGATGCCGGCGTTGACGTTGTCCGCAATGCCGCCGCTCAACGCCAGCACGCCCGCATTGGCCGCCACCACGCTGCTGGCTCCGTTGGAGAGCATCGGCGCCACCACACCGTCACCGGTAATCGTCCCCGCGTTCGTCAGCACCCCGCCGCTCGCAAAGTTCGTCAACACCCCGCCGTTGAACAGGCTCACCACGCCGCCCGTCGCGTTCTGGAACGCGTTCGACAGCTGCAGCACCGTCCCGTTGCCCACCACCATAGTCCCCTGGTTGTTGAACGTGTTCACCACATCCAGCCGCAGCACCGTGCCCGCCGCGTTCCCACTGTTGGTCCACAGCATCGTGCCCCGGTTGCTCAGGTTCGCCACGTACCCGCTGTTGTTGTTCCAGTCGAGCGTCGAGCCAATCGCAACGGTCAGGTTGCTGGCTACGAACATCTCATTCACGGCGAGCGGGGCATCCGCGGGCGCGTTGGTCTGGTTGTTCACCAACCGGACATTGGCGATGTTGCCACTGACCGGGTCGCCCACCTGGAAGGTCCCGAACGCGAAGTTGGTCATGAACATGTGGGCGTCATCCGTCCGCACGCTCGCCACCTCCACCTGCTGCAGCGCCGCCGTGCCGCCGCTGGCCGCGTTGGTGAACACAAAGGCCCCCTGGAAGTTGTACTCCGTCGCCACCTGCGCCGACCCCTCCGCCACCCGGTTCGTCAACTGGTTGTCGAAGTTGCCGCTGACATACAGGGCCGAGCCCGGCTCCACGATCGCGAAGCTGTTGTTCTGCAATGTCACATTCCCAACATACCCTGTGGACGGATCCAGCAGCAGGCCGCCAATCAGGCTGCCCGCCGTGAAGTAGCCGTTGATCACCACCACCGAGCCGCCCGCGCTGTTGCTGAGCGTGCCGCCCACCGTCAACGTACCATTGGTCACCGTCACGCTGCCGCTGTTTTGGAAGTTGTTACTGAACGTCGCCGCACCGCTGTTGACCGTCACCGAACCGCCCGTGGAGTTGCTCATGTTGCCGGTTACGATCAGCGCGCCCGTGTTGGTCACGGTAATGCTGCCTCCGGGGCCGTTGTTGATGTTGCCGAACGTCCCCGTGCTGCTGTTGATGACGATGTTGCTCACGTTCACGATGGCCGTCCCCAGCACCTGGCCGCCATTGGTGGCGATGATCGTGCCGAAGTTGGTGAACACCTGATCGACCTGGAGGATCGACCCGTTGCCGAACGCCTGCAGCGTCCCGTTGTTCACGGCGTTGGTGAAGCCCAGCGTCAATTCCAGCACGCCGCCCGTGGCCGTCAGGAACGCGCCCGTCTGGTTGTCCACCATCACCGCCAGCGTGCCGTAGCCATAGATGTTGCCCCCCGCAGCGTTGACCAGGTTGCTGCCCGAGGCAGGCGACAACGTGAAGGTGCCGCCACCCAACACGATCGTGCCGGCGTTGGTCAGCGTGCTGTCCAGCACCTGCAGGACGCCGTTGTTGCCGAACGCCCCCAGCACGCCGTTGTTGACCCCGCCACTGATGTCGCTCACCTGCAACAACCCGTTGGTGGCTGCGATCACACCGCTGTTGACCACCGACGGATTGATCACGCCCGAACCGTAGATGATGCCACTGGCGGCGTTGGTCAGCGAAGCCCCACCTGTCAGGCTCAAGATCGCATTGCTGAGCCCGATCGTCCCCAGGTTGTTGAGGCCGGCGAATGTGCCCGTGGACTGGTTGCCGAAGTTGACCGTGCCCGCGTTGGTCAGCACACCGTCCAGGCTGAACGAACTGCCGATGCCCACCGTCGCATTGCTGATGTACACCGTCGTCAGACCGCTGAAGGTCTGCGCCACGTTCACTGTCCCGTTGGTAAGGACCAGATTGCCGACGCCCGTGCCGTAACCGGTGATGTTGGGCACCGCGATCGTGCTGCCGTTGAAGTTCCACACCGGAGCCGCGCCCTTGTTCACCAGCAGGTTGGTGATGGCCAGGCTGCCGCCAAAGCCGTTGGTGACATTCCACGTCGAGCCCGCCGCCTGGAAGTCCAGCGAACCAGCGCCCACCGAGCCGCTGACGAAGTTCACCACGCTGGTGCCGCCCACCGCGATGGTCGTGCCGAACACGTTGTTCGTGCCGGCGAAGGTGACTGTCGCGTTGGTGACACCCAGCGACGCACTGTTGACCACGGACCCTGCCAGAACCAGCGTGCCGTTGGTCACCACCGTCGCGCTGGTGTAGGTGTTGCTGCCGGCCAGGGTCATCGTGCCGCTGTTGGTGAACATCAGCACCGCGCCGTTGTTGAACCCGCCGAGGTTCTGCAGCGTGCTGTTCTGCATGCTGAAGACGTTGATCAACGCGTTGTTCGTGCCAATCGCGTAGCCACCCATGTCGAGCACGCCGTTGTTCAGGGTCACAATGGACGTATGCGCGGCCGCGTTGGCCACCACCACACCGTTGATGATGTTGCTGCCCATGACCACCGTGGCCCCCTGGATGTTGAGCGTCGACACGAGCACGTTGTTGGTGCTCTGCGCCTGCGCCAGCACGAAGGCACCCTTGTTGGTCACCGTGCCACCCGTGATGTTCAGGGTGG
>CAZAAF010000213.1:0-7938 GCA_964482575.1 uncultured Verrucomicrobiota bacterium
CCCCCCCCCCCCCCCCCCGCCCCCCCCCCCCCCCCCCCCCCCCCCCCCCCCCCCGCCCCCCCCCAGCCAGGAGGGTTGATTTCCAGAGTCGGGACCGGCAGGAGAATCATGAATTACGTGGATGTTCACGATGTCGTGGACGGGTTGATCGGTGCGGCCTTCCACGGAAAAGCCGGGAGCGAATACATCCTCGGCGGGGAAAACATCAGCGTCCGCGACTATCTGCGCCGGTGTGCAAACCGTCTGAACAAGAGGCTTTGGCCATTCCGTATTCCCTTTTTCCTCATCCAGACATGGGCACGAATGGGTGGGTTTCTCCCGGTCCCGCCGGTTGTTAAAATGCTCTCGGATACGGGGATGAAGGACCTGTGTTTTTCTTCCAGCCGTGCAGAAAAGGATTTTGGATACAAAGCCGTCTCGCGTTTGTAGCAGATCGATCCGTTGACGATAGACAACATGACACCGTGTCCCATATGCCGTACACCCGTGGATGCGCAAAGGCTTGCGCACCATTACTGGTATTGCAGGACCTGTAATTTCTATTTTCTCGATTCCAACCAACAAAATCCGGCCACCCCATCCGAAAGCGAGTACGATGTTTCCTACTACGCGCGGGGTATGAACGGAGTCTTTGGCTTGTGTCATGCCCTCTTGTGGAAGATAGACTTGATTGGCATTTCTCCGTATCTGAAAAGAGGGGCCAGAGCCCTGGATGTGGGGTGTGGCGCCGGCAGCTTGGTGTCGTATTTGAGGAAGCGAAACCTGGACGCGTACGGCATGGATACGTCCCGCGATGCCATCGCCATTGCGAAATACGCCGGTGTTCCAGAGGGGAACCTGTACTTGGGAAAACTGGAGGAACTGGATATTCCCACGGGTTTCTTTGATGTGGCCACGGCGTTTCATGTTCTGGAACATGTGACGGCGCCCGCCGGATTTGTGCGGGCCGTCGCGCGGGTGCTGAAGCCGGGCGGTCGCTTCATTGTGAGAGTGCCCGATATCAGCTCTCTGGAAGCACGAATCGGGCGGTCAGACTGGCTGCTCTACGATTACCCTTACCACGTGGCGCACTACACGTCGCAGGCTCTCAGGAAGGTCCTGGAGACGAACGGGTTTGATCAGGTTCAAATCCGTCCCAACGCAACCCAATACCGTCAGGTGCTACTCTATTCGTTGTTGGGTGCAATCGGCATCCGGCCCCGAGCGTTGTGGATAAAACTCTGCATGCTTCCGCTTCAACTGGTATTCGTGCCGCTGTCCATCCTTTGGGCCGTGGTGTTTAAGAACAGCGGGACAATCGAAGCCATTGCGACAAAGGGGCAGGACTTTGCGTCGGCGCCTGCTGGAGGGTCGGTCCGCCCGGCCTTTCATTCAGGGGTTTAATTCGATGATGTCCATCCTGGCGGGGTCGTCCACGCCCACGCCCATTTCAGCGGCGTAATGGATGTGGTGCGCCCGTTCGCGCAAACTCGGGATGCCGGCCTCCTTGCGGCGCTTTTCGATGGCGGCCAGCGCCAGTGCGTCGAGCGCCACCGGGTCGCGGCTCAGGTAGATCTCGCCCGGCGTCCAACAGGCCTGGGGTTGGAACACCGGTCCGCCGGCATATTGGGCCACCAGTCCATCGAGGATGTTCAACACCAGCTTCCGGTTGATGGGGGGGCGCCCGCAGATTTCGGCGATGCCCGCGTCATAATGCAGGCTCTCCGTTTGAAAGCGCCGGTTGTTGTCCACCGACCCCATGGCGACGTTGTACAGGCACCCGGTCACGCCGACGTGCCGGTTGTCCATGAGCACGGGGATATTGATCAGTTTGGAGATGCGCTCCGTGACGATGCGCGAATAATACGAGCGTTCGCTGATGTCGCGCTCGCGAAACTCCAGGTCGCCCCAGATGACCGTGCCCACATGGGGCACCTGATAGTAGGTGTGGCTGTCCCAACCGATGTTGGGCAGGGTGGCGATGCACATCGGTCCCTCGCCCCCGTCGTGCAGGTCCCAGCCCGCCGCGACCAGACTGTCTTCGGACCGGTCCCAGATGATGATGTTCCTCGCCGGCACGCCCGCGCGCTTCAGTCCTTCCACGACGGCGATGACCACCTCGCGGCGCGTGCCCATGGAGGGTCCGGGCAGCGAGTTGATCTTGATGCCCACCACATCGTTGGGCTGGACGAACTCGCGCCAGGCGGTCGTGGCATCCGGCGCCTGGGTCAACGCGAGGATTCCCCGTTCCACCATCCGTGTCACCCGGTTGGTCTGGGCCTCGTAAAAATCCACGGACCTCGGGTCGCGCGCGATCACCACGCGGGACCGGCGCGTGGATTCCGTTGACGACTGTTGCGCCCGGGTCGTCGCCGCATCCGCCAGCAACAGGAGGCCGGCGGCGGCCGCGATCAGCCGGCGCATAAAAACTCGTCTTCGTGCGATGTGGTGGTTATCTTGACACACAGCGTGAAGCATGTTAGCTGGCACGCTTGCTGGAAGCATGAAAAAAATGTGGCCATGGGTAGCCGTTCTGGCCGCCGCCCTGGGGGCGGCGGGCTGCGGACCGCTGAATCCGCAGGCGCAGGTGAACGCCGGCGCGGAGGCGCTCGCGCGTGGCGGCACCACCAACGTTGTCCGCGCGGTCTATTTGCTGGAACAGGCCGTGCGCGATCTGCCCGGCGATGCCCGCTGCCAGAACCTTTACGGCCAGGCGCTCTACGAGTTCGGCAAGCCGAAGGAGGCCGCGGAGGCGTTCCAGAAGGCCGTGGCCGCCGACCGCAACAATCCCGCGTTCCGCTACAACCTCGGCGTCGCGGCGTTTGCCCAGCGCGATTTCGCCACGGCCCTGGAGCAGTTCCAGGCGTGCATCGCCCTGGAGCCCCGCCAGGTGTCCGCGCGCGTCTTCCTCGGCGCGACCTACTTGAGCCTCAACCGGCTGGATGAGGCCTACCGTTGTACGCGCACCGCCCACGACATGGATCAATCCAACGCGGAGGCCATGGCGAACCTGGCCGTGATCTCCAGCCGGCGAAACCAGCCGCGCGACGCGGAGGCGTGGTTGAGTTCCGCGTTGCAGGCCTCGCCCAACTACGCGCCCGCCCTCCTGAATCTGGCGCGGCTTTACGAAATCGAGTTCAAGGACAAGCGGCGTGCGCTGGAGTTTTACCGCCGCTATGCCGTCGTCGTTCCCGAGTCGCCATACCGGTTCGCCGTCTTGCGCGCGACGCGTCAATTGGAACTGGATTTGAATCTGCCTCCCCTGCCGTTGCCGGCCGCGGTCCCGCCGGCGGCCACCAATCCTCCGTCAGCGGCCGTGACGGCGATGGCGACGGGTTCCAACGCGCCACCGGTGATGGTGGCCACCAACGCGTCGCCGGTCTCGCTCGATGCGATGATCGCGCAGTTGAAGGCCGCCGGCCGCAATCGCGATGCCGCCGAGGTGGCGCTCTCGCTGGCGGATTCCTACCAGCAACAGCACGATACCAACCGCGCCAGCGCCGCCTATGCGCAAGCGGCCGAACTGGATCCGTTGAACCCCCTCACGCATTTCCGGCTCGGCGAACTGTTCCTGCTGCAAGGCCAGAAACCGCCCGCGTTGCAGAGTTTTCAAGAAGCGGTGCGGTTGAAGCCGGATTTTGCCGCTGCGTTGCGCCGCGCCGCGCCGCTGGCCGCCGAGCTGAACCAGCCCGCCGCAGCCTTGGCCGCCTATAAACGGATGGTCGAAGTGGACCCGGCGGACTCCGGCGCGTTGTATCACCTCGGCGATTTGCAGGAGCGGTATCTCAAGAATCACGCGGCCGCGGAGCAGACCTACCAGGCCTATTTGAAGAAATTCCCGAACGGCACCGAGGCGGGCATCGTCCGGTCGCGCCTCGGCAAATCCGCTCCCAGCCGCGAAACAACCAAGCCGGCCCCGAAACCCACTCCCAAGCCGGTGGCCCATGTCGAGGAACCGGCGGTGGTTCCGGCTCCGGTGGGCAAACCCGCGCCCCCCGCGCCGCCCCCGGTGGACCGGCGCACCCCGCAGGAGCGTTACCATGACGCCTTTGCGTTGTTGCAGCGCGGCGCTTACGACGAGGCCCGGCCACAGTTTGAGGCGTTGCTCCGGGTGGACCCGGGATTCGCGAAAGCGCACCTGGCGCTCGGCCAGATTTATTCGCAGCGGCCCGAGACCAAGAAGCTGGCGCAGCAGCACTACGCCCTCTTCCTCCAGATGCGGCCCGACGATCCGAAGGCGTCCGACGTGCGGCGGTGGTTGAACGAGAACCGCTGGTAAGATGCGCGACAAGCTGTCAGCGCCGGAAGAACAAGCCTCTCTGCCGCCGCCATCCTCGTTGAACGGAGACAGGCTATCCGTAGGAGGGTCGGATACAACCTCGCGCGTCCGCGATGAACGGATGTGCTCATCCGTTCATCGCGAACCGCGCTTCTTGAAAACGTCGCTTACTTCACCACCGGGCGCAGGACGAGGCTGCGATAGGTGACGCTCGTGTGGTCGCCCTGGAGATAAATCGGGCCGGGACGGAACTGATCCGACCAGAGCGCGCCGCCCGTGCAGCCGAGCAGCGGCTGGTTATCGATGATCTTCTGGCCGTTGAAAATCACCGTGACGTGGCGGTCCACCAGCGTGATGTCCAGCGTCTGCCATTCGCCGGCCGGCTTCTCCGCGGCGACGGTCGGGCAGATGCGGCTGTAGATCGCGCCCATGTGATGCGAGTCGAGCGGCTGGCCATAGCTGTCGCACACCTGCACCTCATAGATGCCGCGCAGATAGACACCGCTGTTGCCGCCCTTGGGCACACGCACCTCCACCTTGAGGTTGAAATCCTCAAACTCCTGCTCGGTGCGGATGTTGGCGTAACCCTTGTGCTTGCCCGGCTCCTGCGGGGCGTCGTTGTCCATCAGGCCGTCCTTGACGCTCCAGCCGTTGGGCGCCTTTTCGTTCGTCACCTTCCACCCGCTGAGGTCCTTGCCGTTGAAAAGGTTGATCGGGTCGCCGAACTTCACCTTCGACAGATCCGGCGCGGCCGGCAGCGGCGGCGTGAGCTTGCCGGTGAACTCGGCGCGGCCAAATTCCTTGCCACCCTCGGCGCACTTCACCGTCACCAGCTTGAGGCAATCGCCATCGCGCGTCCCGGTGATGGTCTCGGTGACCTTGGGGCCGGGTTTGCCGTCCTTGCCTTTCGGCGTGTTGACGCGCGTGACGACCAGCTTGCCGTCCGCCACCTTCACGCCGGTCACGGGCAACACGCTGCCGCCGCCCCAGAGGAGATTGCCCTTCAGGCAGCCGTCCTTGTCCTCGATGCCGAGCCAGCCGGCACCACCGCCAGGAAGGGTCAGCGCCCAGTTGCCGATGAAAGGTTTCGCATCGTCCGCCGCCCACGCAGCGCCGGAAACGAGGCCGAGGACACACAGGAGGGAAAGCAAGGTTTTCTTCATCCCCCCTTTTGACCCCAAACCCGCAGCCCAGTTCAAGAAAAATCGACGGGAGTTCACGCTTGCTTCGGACCGGCGGGCGGCCAAAATGCCTCAAAGCGGAGGATGAGCACCACCACGGCCACGGAGGAGACAGCGCGACGGGAAAAGATCCGCATGAATGAGTACGAGATCGTTGATACCCATGCCGGCAACATCGGCGGATGTGATTTTTGCGGCAACAAGGCCGGCCGCAACCTGGGGCATCGTCGCAAGTGTGATTGGCTCAAGGAACGCTACGCGGAAGGCCTGAGGTTCAAGGTGGTCCGCTCCCGGAAATGTGGTGATGTTGGAATGATCGAGTACGCCCCGGGCAATCAGGCATGGCGACCCGTGGAGGCGGAGGGTTATCTGGTCATCCACTGCCTCATGGTCAACCACCAGCACAAGGGAAAAGGGCTTGGGAGGCTGCTGTTGAAGAGCTGTCTGGAGGACGCGAAGAAGAGCCGGTGCCGGGGAGTCGCTGTTGTGACCAGTTCCGATGCGCTCATGGTACGAAGGGATTTCTTCATTCAGGCCGGTTTTGTTCCGGTGGACAGTTTCCCTCCTTACGAGCTGCTCGTCAAAAAGCTCAAGGCAACGGCGCCGGATCCCCGTTTCATCGTGGACCGGGAGCGGGTTCCGAAGAAGTACAAGAAGGGCCTCACGATTCTGGCCGCCGATCAATGCCCTTACATCGTCAAGACCGTGGAGAGGATTTCGCAGGCGGCCCAAGCTCTGGAGCTGAAACCGAGAGTCGTGCGCATCCGAAACGCCAAGGCATCCCGGGGACTTCCAACGCCCTATGGCGTGTTCAGCATCATCCACAACGGAAAGCTGTTGGTGGAGCGCCCGATCAGCGCCACCACCTTCACGAACATCATGCTCAAACGGGGATCACGAAGGGGTGTGCCACGGGACGTCCGGCCGGCGCAAGGAGAGTCGCGAACATCAGGAGCGGGGTGAGCTGAGAACACTGTGGGCATCGAAATGCTCGGATGACTTCTTAGTCCAAACAGGAAACAATGAACGAAATTAAAGCCATCATGGCTCGCCGTTCCGATGGAACCATCGAGGAGTGTTCTGTACAGATTGTTCAAGGTCCTGAATGGAAATTGATTTTTTTTGGAGTTGGGTTAGTGGGACGCGAGCTTTCCAACGGAGACCTATTTGATGAGCTAATGTCTTTGCGCTTGGAATTAGAACAACATGGCGTTCAACTCCTTTGTGCCGGTGCTCGTTCTGATGTTTTTCCATCAGGGATGTCTCGCGATATGGGTGGTGGTAGAAAAGCATACATCACGAAACTGGGATGTCCTGCTTGCCGAACCGATCTGGTTGACATCTTTGATTTTTCCGATGCCATGTCAATTGGTAGCGTGTCGGACCAACGGACATTCCATCAAAAATGGATCATGTCGTTGCGTAAATGAAACCTCATCGGGGTCAATCAGCCATGGAACCGTCTGAACTCCAGCAACACATCATAGCATTCATCGCGGAAATCGAATCGTGTGCTAAATCAACGAGTTTCGCGAATGACCGGCCTGTTTGTTTTCGAGACATCGCGACTGCTGCTTCGTGGTTGGTGAAGATTCATCGCGGAATCTCAACCGTACACGTCATTGATGAAATCAACAGTCCTCAGACTGACAAGACTTTCGGCGATTACTGGCGACAAGGTGAATGGGGGGAACGGGAGATGAAGGCGTTGAAAAAAACTTCGAGACGTCATCAGCGTCAACTCCTGACACCTTACAAATCGGCAGTTATGTAAAGCAAGTTACAGGGCCAGATACTCAACCTGTCTGCCCCGCCCGCCGTTAGCGCAGCTTCTCGAAAGCCGGGGTGGGTTTTTCGACAAAACCCTTGTTGGTGCGCAGGATGAACAGGCACGCCCAGCCGTGCTTCACCGCCAGCGCGTAACCGGCGTCGGGGCCGAGCACCATCAAGCCGGTCGCCATCGCGTCGGCGCGCGCGCTGGTCTCCTGCACGAGGGTGACACAGGCGAGGTTGTGCGTCACAGGCCGGCCGGTGTGCGGATCGATCACGTGCGAGTAGCGGCGTCCGGCGTCCGTGAAAAAATTCCGGTAATCGCCCGACGTGGAGATGGCGCCGTCCTTCAACTCGAGGGTGCGCTGCAGGGCGCGGCCGTCGTCGAGCGGCTTGTCGATGCCAACCCGCCACGGCCGGCCTTGCGCCCCGTGGCCGCGCGCCTTGAGTTCGCCGCCGATGGCGATGAGGTAATGGGTCACACCGGATTTCTCGAGACAGGCGGCGACTGCGTCGCCGGCGTAGCCTTTGGCGACGGCGGAAAAGTCCACGGAGATCTCCGGCGACGTTTTCCGCAGCGCGGGCGGATCGAGCCGCACCTGCAGTTTGCGGTAATCCACTTTGCGGCGCGCCGCGGCGATTGCGTCATCCGCCGGCGGTTCGCCGGTGGCGCGGCGCGGGCCGAATCCCCACAGCCGCACCAGCGGGTCCACCGTCACGTCAAACGCG
>CAZAAF010000214.1:0-7929 GCA_964482575.1 uncultured Verrucomicrobiota bacterium
GCCGTAGTCGAACACAATCAGGCCGCCCTCGGCGGTGCGCCAGTGCCGCGCCAACAGGCGGGCTTCCTCGCGGATGTCCGATTCAATCCCCGCCGGCATCGTGGTCTGGATGTCCACTGTGGCCAGGAAGCACACCCGGCCGCGAAACTGTTCGCCGAACTCGACCAGTCCGTAATTGCGGGATTGCTGCATGTTCAACACATCCACGCCGAGTTCCAGGAACGACGGCACCAGTCGGTTAATGCGTCCGCAACTGTGCAGGATCACGTGCCAGCCACAGGCATGGATCGTGTCGAAGATCGTCCGGTAGCGCGGCCGGAAATACTGGTCGAACAGGTTCTGGCCGATGAACGGTCCCTCCTGCGTTCCCCAGTCGTCCGCGACGAACAATCCGTGGATGCGGTCGCCGAAACGCCGGTGGAGTTCGTGGCACTGGCGCACCTTGAAGTCCACGATCATGTCGAGCACCCGGTTGACGCGGTCGGGTTCGAGATAGAAGTCTTCCATGGTGGCGGCGAAGCCGCGCAGTTTGTGGAGCCGGGAAAACAGCAGGTTGTGCGCCGTGAGGGCCACGTAACGCCCGTTCGCCGCCGCGATGAGCGGTTCGAGGCGCTCGTAATAAAACGGGTTGAGCGGGTCGGGCGGCCGGTAATGGTCCAGCGTCTCCCAGGACGCCAGCGGGGAGGCCGTGACCTGGCCGATGTTTTTCAGGTCAGTGACGCCCCACTGGCAACCCCAGTCGTCGGGCGCGGCCTTGTCGAAGAACCAGCCGGCTTCGGCGCGGTCCATCTCCCAGATGTTGCAGACGTCGTCGGGGAATTCCGGCATCTTGTGGTTCCAGTGCTGCCAGTACGGCAGGCGGGGCGGTCGCTGGAATTCTATCGCGCGCCGGACGATTTCATGGCTCGGTTCGTGGCTCATACTCCTTCGACGGACGTTGCACGGTCTGGATGATGCGGGTGCCTTTGTACCGCCCGGAACAGTTTTCCTGCTATTGCAATTTATGGAAATAAAATTACACTTTTTGAAACATCCGGATTCCGGAAGATTGCATGAGCTACCGGCAGCGAAGCGTCCTGCTGGCCTTGGGCCGGCACTACGACCATCACATCCACCGCAGCGTCGTGCAGTACGCCGCCCGGCATCACTGGCACCTGAACGGCGAGATGGGCATCTCAGGCCGGCTGCCGCTCGAATGGAAGGGCAACGGCATCCTGACCGCGCTCGATGTGGACAAGGACCTCGTCCGGTTCTGCCTCTCTGCCCGCGTGCCGGTCGTGGACCTCTCCCTCGTGCGGCAGGATCTGCAGTTGCCGCGCGTGGTGGGCGACCACTGGCGGATGGGGCAACTGGCGGCGGAGCATTTTCTGGAACGCGGTTTTCGCCAGTTTGCATGGTTTTCCGAGGGCGACAGTCCTGTGATGACGCTGCGCCGGCGTGGCTTTGCCGAGACCCTGGCGCGTCACGGCATGACGAGCCGGGAGTGGACCTGGAAACCGGCGGGGTCGGCCAATCCTTGGGCGGCGAAATCCGCGTGGCTGGCGCGGCAACTGGAGGCGATCCCGAAACCCGCGGCGGTCTTCGCGTGGTGCGACATGGAGGCCGTGGACGTGCTCGATGTCTGTCTGCGCGAAGGGTTCGCCGTGCCGGACGAGGTCGCGGTCCTCGGCGTGGACAACAACGAACTGATCTGTGAATCGCTCCGCGTTCCGCTCTCCAGTGTCTATCACGACCTGGAAAGCCTCGGTTACGAGGGGGCCGCGCTGCTGGACCGGCTCATGAACGGCCAGCGCGCGCCCCGCCGGCCCATTCTCATCCCGCCCAAGGGGATTGTGACCCGCCGCAGCACGGAGGTGCTGGCCATCCATCATGAACCGAGCCGGCGCGCGCTGAGGTTTTTGCGCGAGAACTTCCGGCGCAAGGACGCCGTCACGGAAGCCGTCGAGGCCGGCGGCTGTCCGCGGGCGGTGTTGGAAAAGGCCTTCCGGGAACACCTGGACCGATCGATGTTGCAGGAGCTGAACCGCATCCGGCTGGCCAGGAGCAGGGAGTTGCTCCTGCAAACCGACCTGTCCATGGCGGATGTGGCCGCGGCCACCGGTTTCAACACGGCGCAGTATTTCAACAACGTCTTCCGCAAGGCCACCGGCAGGACCCCGCGCAGATTCCGGGTCTCCAACCAGAAAGCCGCGCGCCAGGCTTCAGCGTAGGGCAGGCATCCTGCCTTACATCGCCACGAACATCCGCACGCTCATCGGCGCAAGCTCGAGACGGAGCTGGTGGTTGAAAATATCCACGCCGCCAAGTTCCTTGCCGGCCGAATCCCATTCGTGGAACTTCCGGCCCTTCGTCTCCGGCGGCAACTGCACGCCGACGGTGAGCGGCTTGTCGGATACGTTGATGACGAACACCGCAATGCGCCCGTCGCTGGCCTGCCACGCGCTTGCCGTGGCCGACGGCTGCTGGGTGTCCATCTCCCGCTTGTAGATCGTCCATTGCTCCGGAATCATCGGCACGGGCGTGCCGTTCCGTTGCATCGTCACGCGCGGCGGGCGGAGCATGTCGCCGTAGCCGAGCCAGTCGAGGCCGGCCTTGCGGAACGCAGCGAGCTTGGCGAGCCACTCGAATTTCGCCTGATGCTCCGGCTTGTCGTTCCAGTTCGTCCCGTTCCAGCCGAGCTGGCCGCCGAACTGGAACAGCATTGCCTCCTTCGATCGGAACGTGACGCCCGCCTTGATCTCCGGCTCGTAGATGTAGAGGCCGAACTGCGCGACATAGTCGTGATACACCGCCGGGAAGAACGGGATGCTGTCCGGCAGCGCGCGGTTGCACATCAACATGCCGTCGAGGTAGCGGATGAACGGTTCGGCGGTGTCCTCGGTGGTCAGCGCGGCGTTGGGGTTGAGGCTGCGGGCGTTGGCGCGCACGGCCTGCAGCAGCTTCCAATAACCGGACACATAATGATCGCCGCCGCCGCGCGGGTGGCCATGCGAGGCGTCATAGCAGAGCTGCGCCGACACCGCCCCGATCTGGTCGAGATACACCGCGTCCACGCCGACCTCGCGGAACAGCCGGTCGGTCACATGCACCATCTTGTCGCGCCAGCCGTCGGTGAACGGGCAGGCCGTCGAGTGGTCGTGCTTGTTCCAATGCTCGAGATAGAGCGAGCCATCGGCCTTTTTCATCGCCCAGCGCACCGCGCCCTCGTCGGTGTAGCTCTTCGACGCCGTGTCCCAGAGATGACCGTTGATGTACGGCATCACCTGCACCCCCAACGAACGCAGCTTTGCCCGCACCGCCGGCACGTAGTCGTTCACCGGGAAATAATCGGGATAGAAATTGTCGAACGGGATCGAGTGCCAGTTGTACCAGTGGAACGCCATCGGGAACGGCACCGCCTTGCGCAGATGTTCGAACGTCTCAAGCAGCTTCGCGCCGTCGCGCACGCCGTCGTGATGCCACCAGACGAGGTTGCGGAACCACTCCGGCGAATCGTGGCGGCGGCGGTTCTTGCCGCCCTCGCACCACGCCTGCCGCGTCGCCCACGCCCGGTAATGCTCCGCCAGCGAAAACCAGTCGCCCGCCAGCGCCACCGTCTCCATCTCGTACGGCCAGCGGCAGCCCCGCGTGAATCCCATGTCCTGCGGGTAATGCCGCGACTCCAGCGACACCGTGCGCTCCTCGTCGTTGCCCTGCGCCACGAAATCCTTGATGAAACACCGGCTGTCGTGCGCGATCACGCCGAGCACCGCGTTGCTGCGCGTGCAGCCGACCCACTGCATCGTCGCGCCGCCGCCGGGATAGCGCCCCTGGTAATGCGCCGTACTCGGCCGCGGCTGCCGCCGGCCCCAGCCGTCGGGAATGAGCACCGCATCCTCGCCGTCGTCGCCCTCGAGCCGGCCCACGCCGTCCAGCACGGGGAAATCCAGCCGCCACGCCGCCGCGCCCTCGCCGTCCACCGCGGCCTCCGCACGCCACCAGATGCTCGGCCCGTCGAACCGCAGCACGAGATCCACATGCGCCGGGATGGCCCCAAAAACGCTCCCGCGGTAGCGCAACAGCAGCTCGTCCTTGCTGAACTCCGCCGTCGCGTGTTCCATCTCGTTCGCCGTGACCGTCGCCTCGACACCGAGCGGATTACGCGCCGTGAACCGGAACATCGAGCACGGCCGCGACAGCAGCTCCGCGTCGGCCATCGACTGGTAGAAGCTCGTCAGCCGCCCCTTGGTGTCGAGCGCCAGCAGCAACTGATCCGTCACCACCCCGTCGCGGCCGTTGCCGAGCGAGACCAGTTCCACCCCCGGCGGCGTTCCGTTGGGCAGCGTCCGCTTTGGCGGCGGCTGCATCAGCACGCTCCGGGCGTTGGCCACGTTGCGGAGCGAGTGCAGGTCGGCCAGCGCGTGGTTGACGCGCCAGAGCAGCGCCGCGCGCGTCGTGCGATGGCCCAGGCCGGTGAGCGCGGTGTTGGCGGCCCGGCGCAACGCGGCCGCCCGGGTCTCCAGTTCCGGCGACTCCACCCGGGGCGACTGCAACTTGTCGAGTTGCGCGGCGGTCTCGTCAAACGTCTGGCGCGGCACGTTGTGCGGTCCGAAGTAAAGATAGCGTTCGAACTCCACGCGCGGCCCGGGGAAGGCCACCCACGGCCCCATCACATACAGCAGGTCGTTGCCGTCGTGGATGCGCGCCTGCTTCGCACCGTCGCCCACGGCATGCGGGTTCATCACCGCCACGACCCCGTTGTTGAAATACAGCGCGGCCCAGCGCTTGAACAGGTGCGACCCGCCGGCGCCCGACGCCATCCCTTCCAGCGACGGCTCGCCGCCCGCCCAGCTTTTCGCCAGCGCCACGGAATTCGGCGGCGCGTCGGCCGGGGGCTCGCCGCGGCTCTCGCGGCGCGCGCGCAGTTCCAGGATATGCAGCTCCTTCCAGTCGAACGCGCCGGACTGCGTTACCGTGACGTTCACCTGCACGAACGGCGAGTTCCGAAAATACGTGAACCGGTAATGCGCCACCGGCAGTGCCTCGTGCTGCACCGGCTGGCCGTTGATGATCCGGTAGTAGCCGCTGCTAACCTCGACCGTGGCGCAAAGCGGGCCGTTGGCGATCAGGCGGACCGCGGGTTTCGGGCTGGCATCGAGCGAGAACTGCCCGACTTCCTTTTCGTAAAGCCGGTCGGCGTACTCGATCGGCAGCGGCAGCTTCGCGCCCGCCACCGTGATTGCCGACGGAAACCCGGCCGCGAGCGACGGCGTGTGCGCGGCGGTGAAGACGCCGTTGCTGATGTGGATCGTATCCTTGTCCAGGCGGGCGATGGGCGTCTCGGGCTTCTCCGGCTCGGTGGGGGCTTCCTCCATCTCGCGCGCGATGACCTCATACTTGCCCGCACCCTGCGACTGCCACAACAGCCGGCAGGTGCCGTTCGTGTCGGGCAGCACCTGGCTCGCGCACCGCCGGTGCGGTCCGCTGACGAAGTACTGGAGATTGGTGGCAGGCGCGCCCTCGGGCGCCAGCGCTGCGGCGAGTTCGCCGGAAACCTGAAGCGGCAATCCCGCAGGCGGCGCTGCCTCCACCACCACACGCAGCGAGGCGGCACTAGCGGGAAAATTCAAGAGGCACCCTCCGGCCGCCAGCGCGGCGGCCATCCACTTCAAATGAGTTCTCATGGTTGAAGCCGCGAACCATAATCACCCGCCCCCGCCGGTGCAAGCTTGGCGGGCGGGGAGCGGCAGACGGACTTTGAGGTTGTCGGGCTACAACTAAAGCGGTTGAGGACCGGAATCCGTGGTTTCCATAGCGCCCAGACGCCGCCATCCACCAAGAATCGCAGGACGCATCTCCTGTTGTGAACGACCGGCCGGCTGGAAGCCGGCGCTACAGCCGATGGTCGGACCGTTCCAACGCTCCACGCTTAACGCCCGACGCTTCGCCATTTCCGTCCCTGTCGCGCGTTTCGCGTGGCTGGTGGGCTGTGGACCGGGCGTTGCCCGGCCCCGGTTCTCTGTTGCGGAGGCGGCGCGCTGTGATAGTATCCGCGCCACGAAGGAAATGCTGTGAGTGTCAAACCTGTAGATTTGCGCGGGATGCTTCGGTACATCCCACAGTTTCGCGACAAGGTGTTCGTGCTGGCCGTGGATGGACATCTCGTCGGGGACGAGGTTTTCGCCGGACTGCTGCGGGACGTGGCCGTGCTGCGTTCGCTCAACATCAAGGTGGTGATCGTGCACGGCGCGAGCCACCAGATTCTCGAGGAGGCGGCGCAGACCGGCGTGAAGGTGAGCAACGCCTACGGCACCGGCGTGACCGATGCCGAGACGTTGAAGCTGACGATGGCTGTCGCCGCACGGCTGTCGCACGAGGTGCTGGAGGGCCTGAGCGCGAACGACCTGCGCGCGGCCGTCACCAACGCCTGCATCGCACATCCGCTCGGCATCCTGCAGGGCGTGGACCATCTCTACACCGGGAAGATCGAGCGGGTGGACACTGAGTTGCTCACGACGCTGCTGGACAAGGGCGTGATCCCGGTGATCCCGCCGCTCGGCTTCGACGGCGAGGGGCACACGTACCGGGTGAACTCCGACCAGGTGGCCGTGGCCATCGCCGAGGCGCTGAAGGCGGTGAAGATCATTTTCCTGACGCCGTCGGACGGGTTGGTGATCAACGGCCTGTTGACGCTGCAGGTGCTGGCCACCGAACTGGAAGCGACGCTCAAGCAACACCGGGACTGGTTTTTGCCGGAGCAGGTTAGCAAGGCCGATCACGCCGTGAAGGCGTGCGCGCTGGGCATCGAACGGGTGCACCTCATCAACGGGCATCTGGACGAGGCGATCCTGGCGGAGGTGTTCAGCAACGAAGGCATCGGCACGCTGGTCTATGCCTCGGAGTACCGGCATCAAGGTCGGTGTCCAGAATGAGGAACTCGTCAAGCGGACACGCATGACGCTGGAGAAGGAGCTGGCGGATTTCTACGTCTATGAAATAGACAAGAACGTCGTCGGCTGCGTGGCGTGTCATTTTTACCCGGAGCAGAAGAAGGCGGAGCTGGCGTGCCTGTTCGTCAACCCCGGCCACGAAAACCTCGGCATTGGCCGGAAGCTGGCGACCTACGTCGAGACCCGGGCCGTCGAACTGGGCGCGTCCGAGGTCTTCGCGCTTTCCACGCAGGCCTTTGCGTATTTCCAGAAGCTCGGTTACTCCGAAAGCACGCCGGATGATCTCCCCGCGGACCGGCGGCATCGCTACGACCAGAGCGGCCGGCACTCCAAGGTGCTCCTGAAAAAGGTCTCGCCCGTGACGATGGCGTAGGGCAGTAGGCGGAAAGCAGTTGGAAAAATGTTGGGCGGCATGATGGCCAGCCCGGAGAAGTTCGTCCCGCGGTAACCCGCCTCGCGTCGTTTGGTTCCTGCCTTCTGCCTTTTGCCTACTACCTTCTATTTCACCGGGTGAGCCATGACGGAGAGGAAGGCGCAGTTGGGCTGCGTGGTGTCGAGCCGGCTGTGCTGGACGACCACGGGCACATCGCTCTCGACGCGCAACGCATACGGCACGCCCGCCGGCACGCGGAAACCGCCAAGTTGCCCGGGCTTGTCGAAGCGGATGTGCCGCGTGCGCTCGCCGGCGAGGGTGACGCGGATGTCCTTCACCGCGGGCCGGTCCTCAAAATAGAAAGTCAGCGACACGGACGCCGGGCGGGCGCCGGTGTTGATGACACAGAGCGACTCGTGGCTCCAGTAACCCCGGCCGCGGACGCGTTTGGCCTCGTCCTTCGCGGTCACCGGCGGCAGATAGGCGTCCGGCACGATCCAGACGCGATGGCCTTCGTGTTTGGGAGGCGTGTTTTTTCTGACGCGAGGCATGGTGGAAATCCTTGAGTTGTTTCCGGGGATGCGGACAGGTTGCAGGCGACCCGACCGGGCGGCGATTACAGGTATC
>CAZAAF010000215.1:0-1097 GCA_964482575.1 uncultured Verrucomicrobiota bacterium
CGAGATGACGATGGCCAGCTTGGTCGTCCGGTTCATGATCCCTTGCGGCCGACCAGAATGAACGGCGTGCTCCGGAAAACACCCCGCGAGGGCTGGCGCTTGCAGAGCGCCTGGCGGGCGGTGACGACGTCGTCCATGGGGATGTGATGGATGTCGGACAGCCCGACCGCCTCCATCACCACGACCAGATCGCCCGCGGAATGGTCCATAAACGGCAACTGCCGGAGCGATTCCTGGTGTCCCTTGTCAGGTGTCCACTTCGGCGCGTGTCCGGGAGGACGCGATCGGGGTTTGAAGCCGGGCGGATGCTCGTGGCCGATGAGCACGATCCGGCCGCCGGGTTTCAGATGGTCCACCCAGCGTCGCACGGCGTATCCCGGGTGCGGCAGGGTGAACAATACGAACCGGCTGGAAATGACATGGAACCTCCTCCGCAACGGCAGCTCTTCGGCGTCACCTTCGACGAAGGTGATGGCCAGCCCTTTTTCCTTCGCGGCGGCCCGGCCGGCCTTCAGCATGGCGGGCGCGAAATCCACGCCGGTCGTGGCATAGCCGAGTTCGGCCCAGAGTTGGGCGATGGTCCCCGGCCCGGTGCCGACGTCGAGGGCGGTCCGCCCGCGGGTGCCTGCGACGGCCTGATAGAGCGCCTCCTTCCACGCATGGCGGCAGAACGGATCGTTGAACTCGACATTGAGGCCGGAGCCGACCCAACCCTGGACCCGGTCCGGGTGGCTCCAGCGCCGCCGAAAACCTTTCTTGAGTTTCGCTGCATCGATCATGATCGGTGTGTTCGAGTCCTAGAACGTGAAACTGATCTTGCCTGTCGCACTCAACGGAGTGCCCGGCTGGGCAACACCGGATTCATAATAAACTTTGTTCAACACGTTGAATACATTGATCTGCAGTTTCACCTGCTGGCCGGAGCGGAGATTGAACGTGTACCACGCGCCCGCATCCCACCGGGCATAGCCGGAGACGTTGTAGGTGTGGGTGTTGTTGCCGGAGCGCTCGCCGCAGGCAAAGACGCCCGACCCGACGCCGAAGTTCTTCAACGGCCCGTTCAGGAAGGTGTATTTCAGCCAGAGGTTGCCGCTGTG
>CAZAAF010000215.1:1107-6874 GCA_964482575.1 uncultured Verrucomicrobiota bacterium
AGGGTGTTGGATTGGAGAACCTGGGTGTCCGTGTACCCGTAATTGCCGACGGCTTGCAGCTCGGGCGTGATTTGGCCCAGAACGTCGAACTCCAGCCCCTTGCTCTGCAACGTCCCGCCGTTCAGGAAAAACCCGGGATGATCGGTGTCGTTGACCGGGACGTTGTCCTTGGTGATCTGGTAGGCGGCGGCCGTGATCAGGAGGCGCTTCTCGAAAAGCGAGAACTTGGCGCCGGCCTCATATTGCAATCCTGTGGTTGGGTTGATCGGTTCTCCGTTGTAAGTCAGGTTGCTGCCGGCCGTGTTCGGGCTGAACGAACGGCAGATGTTGACGTAGGGCGACATCCAGGGCGTCACGTCGTACATGAGCCCGGCGCGGCCGGTCAGGCCGACGTCATCCTGGCCGTAAACCATGCCGTTGGACCAGGAACGGTAATACTGGTCCACGTAGTCCGTGCGGCCGCCCAGCAGCAGGTGCAGCCGGTTGTCGAGGGCGTCCATTTGTTCCTGCAGGAACCCGCCCACGCCCTGGGTCAGCGTGTTCTGCTCTGCCGCGCCCGCCACCGGATGATACGGGCCTGTTGGATACACGGGATTGTAGATGCTGATGGCGGGAAGCGTGTTGTCCGTGATCCGGTCGTAATAGTAGTCGCTGCGGGTGAATTCCACACCCAGCAGCACCTGGTGTTGGGTGGGGCCCAGTTCCACCCGCCACAGCGCATCGCTGACCAGATCGAATTCCAGGTTGTTGAACGCCGAGCCGTCGTAGTAGGGCGTGATCTTGTTGGCGGCATTGACGGAGCCAAACCGGATGGCGTCCATCTTGGAGTCGAAATAGTGCAGGAGGAATTTCTCGCGCAAGGTGAGGTCCGGGGTGACGTCGTGCGTGAGATGGATGCCATACACGGTGTCATCGACGAGCTGGGAATTGCTGGTGCTCGAGCCGGCGAGGTTCCGGGTGATGGGGCCGACGGGCTGGCCGGTGTAACTGAACGGGCAGCCATTGTCCACGGGGCGGTTCAAATGCTGGTACCAAAGCCAGGTCGTGAGGTGCGTCTGGTCCGAGAGGTTCCACGTGTAGCCGGGACCGAAGAAGGTGGAATCCTCGTGGAGGAAGTCGCGGAACGAACCGCTGTTCTCATACACCCCCACCACGCGGTAGGCCATGTTGCTGTTGAGCGCCCCGGTGGAGTCCACCTCGCCCCGGTAGAAATCGTACGTGCCGAATTCACCGCTGACGGTCGTGCGGTCGTTGAATTCCGGCAGGCGGGGCACAATGTTCATCAGGCCGCCCACCTCCATCGCGCCGTACAAGGATGAGGCCGGCCCCTTCAGCACCTCGAGTTGTAGCACCCCGCCGAGGTTGATGGGCGGGCAGGTGTAGAAGTTCATCCCGTCCACGTACATCCGCTGGGAGAAGCCGCGGATGTAGGCGCTCTCAAACTGGATGCCGCTGCCTTCGGTCTTCACCGGCGTCACGCCGCTGACGTTGCGATAGACATCCTTCAGCCGGTCCACGCCCTGGTCCTGGATGACCTGTTGCGGTATGACTTGGATCGACACCGGGGTTTCGGCGATGGGCGTGTCCGTGCGCGTCGCCGTGGACGAGGTTCGTGTCGTGTAGGCGTCCCGGGCCGGCGCCTTGTCCTTGACCACTATCTCCCCCAGACGGGGTGTGGCGTTGGTCAGGCTGGCGGTGGCTGCCGGTTCAAGGGAAGCGGGAAACGCCACAGAAGGTGCGGTGGAAGACGGTGTGGAGACCGGCTTGTTGTTTTTGTCATCGGCGCGGACTGTTGGCGCTTGTACGCAGGCAACAAGGATGACGGTGGCAATCCAGCGGGGGACCCATCTCGCGTTAGGGCGATCATCGTCACGACACCTGTTCTGTTGGGACATGTCTATTCGTTCGATTTTGATTCAGACATTGCCGGTGAGAAAGCCACAGCTCCGGCAAGCGGGTTCTCCACTTTATAGATTAGTTGCAGTTCCGGGCAAAAAGTTACTCGTGAAATTCACGAGCGGAAACAGAGTGGGGACGCGTGGTGTAACCAGCGTGCACCCAATGGGTTGTGGCGGAATTGTGGCGCGCGCGGATTGCGGCCGGTCAGCCTTTTCTTGTCCACACGATCACGCCCGCCACGGCGTTGAGGGCGGCGATGAGGAGGCAGACGGCGGAAACGCCGAGCAGGGGAATCAACAACGTGCTGGGCAACAGCGCGCCCAGACAGGCGCCGACAAAATCCGCCGTGTAGAGACGGGAGGCGGTGGCGGTGGCGTCGTCCGCGCTGAGCCGGCCCGCCAGCGGAAACTGCATGCCCACCAGCCCGCCCAAGAGGAGGGTGAGCAGCGCGACGGTCGTCTGCACGACGACGAGCCCGCCGCCGCCGCCCGCGTGGGCGAGGCCTCTCAGGCAGAGGGGCAGCAGGGCTGCGAACGCCGCGATGGCGAAAGCCAGTCCCGCAATGTTCCGGCGGTCTTGCATCCGCTTCCGGGCGCCTATGCCAAACGCACCCGCTGCCAGGCCGGTCATGAAGACGGTCACGATGATGCCGAGTTGTTGATAGACCGATCCATAAAGGATCTGGAACGCGAGCAGCAGCACCACTTCCAGTCCCGACGCTGCAAACCCCGACGCGAAGACCGTCAGCGGCACGGCCCGCAGCCGCAGGAGATAAACCGCCAGCAACGCCAGCAGCGCCGCTTCCAGCAGCCCGAACTTTACCCGGTACTGACTCATCCAGTGGCGCAGATGGTAGTAATAAAGCACCGGGCTGAAATCGCGGTTCACGGCGGCGGGTTGCGCGGCGGCGCGCCGCATGTCCGCCAGCCGGTCCGGCGCAAGCACGGCGTCGAGGTAATGGCGGTTGACGAGGCGCGTGGCGACATGCGCTGCCTCGATCTGCGCGGCGATGTCCTCGTGAAGCGGACCGTCGGAGGCGAGGAAGAAAACACGGCCGCCGGGAATCATGAGGATGTTTTTGAACGCGGTGCCGAGCGTGCGGTGGGCGGACGCGAGGAGTTGCGCCAGCTCCGGGCTGACATAGTCCGCATATCGGCCCAGCCCGAACGCCAGCACGCCGCCGTCCGCCAGCACGCGTTTGACCTCGGCGAAAAACTCCGCCGTGTAGAAGCGGTTCAGCTGCGACGTGGACGGGTCGGGCATGTCCACGATGACGACTTCGTAACGGTCGGTGGTTTGCTTTACGAAGAGCCGGCCATCGGTGTTGACGAGTTTGATGAAGGGGCTCCTGACGTTATCAGACAGAAAGCGGCGGCCGGCGTCGATGATGAGCGGATCCAGTTCGACGCAGGTGACGGCGGGGGTGCCATACTTGAGGATTTCGCGCCCGGTGCCGGAGACGCCGCCGCCCACCACCAGCACGCGGTTCGCCCCGGGCCGCTGCGCCATCGCGTAGTGGACGGTCTCCTCGACCTGCTGGGTGTTGTCGGTGGAGAGGAGCGGCAGGCCGTTCTCAATGAAGTTGTACTGGCCGGAGCGGTCGGTGACGACCAGCTTGCCGTAGGGCGAGTTGCCGCGGAAGACAACCTGCTGTCCGGGGAACCGGAGCATCGTGACCAGCGCGTCGGCGTCGGCGACGACGAGGAGGATGCCGATGAATCCCGCAAGCCCGGCGGCGATGACGAGACAGAGCCGTTTCTTAAAATGGATCGCGAGCGCAACGGCCAGCAGCAGGTTCAGCAACGCCGGGCAGAACAGGATGGCGACATGCTCGAGATGCTCCACCAGCACAAAGCTGAACAGCGCGCCGCCCGCGATGCTGCCAAGGCTGTCGGCCACGTACACGCGCCGGATGCCGGCCGTGTCGTTTCCCTGGGCGGCCAGGGAACAGGCCAGGGTCAGCAGCCAGCCGGTCGTGACGCAGAAGGGGAGCAGGACGGTGAGACTGGCCAGCAGGGTTTCCGTGACGCCGGCCTGGATGCCGGAACCGAATATCTCGTTGGACACGCCCACAAGGACAAGCACCAGCAGGGGCGGGGCGATGGCGATGAAGATCAACGCTTCGACGAACAACGCACCCGAAAACTTGTGATGCGCCCAGAGGCGCCCGAGCCACGCGCCGAGGCCGGTGAGCAGGAGCCACATGCCGAGGACGATGCCGAGCACCATTTCGTTGCCGGCGAACGTGCCGAGCATCTCACGCATCAGCACCAACTGCGTGATGACCGAGGCCGCACCGAGGCCGCCGACCGCCAGCAACACCAGACGGGAGGCGGAACCGGTCGGGGTCGGCGGGGTCTCCGCGGCGGTCATGCTATTTCTCCGATTCCTTGAACGCCTCGACGTGGTAGATGTTCACGACCGTGCCGGGCTGGCGCCAGGCGTCGGGCGGGCAGCCCGCCTTTTCGGACAACGTGTTCAGGAACATCACCTTGTCGGGAATCTGTTCCCACACCTGCGGCAGGTACGTCGCCCCGCGTCCGTTGACCTGTAACACCACGCCGTCGCGATGCGGACGCAGTTTGGCCAGCAGATCATCCGGCGAACTGAACGTCAGCGGCTGCGGTGCCGTCAGCACGCTCACCTCGATCTCCAGTTTGTCCAGTTCCCCGGGTTTGACGGGCTGGAAATGGTAATCGCGTGTCGCGGCGCTCTGGGCGTTCTCGATGACCGCCCGATAGAGCGGTAGCTGCGGCAGGATGTGGCCGATGCAGCCGCGCAGGGCGCCGTTTTCGGTGAGCGTCACGAAGCAGCCTTTGACCTCGGCGAACTTGGCGGGAAATCCCTTGGCGTCCACGGGCGGCGGCGCGCCCTTGGTGACGACCTCCTACACCGTGCGGCGCGCGAGGTCGAGGAGTTGTTGGCGTTCCTCCTTCGAGTACGCGGGTTGTTCCGGCGCGTAAAAGGCGATGGCCGTGTAGCCGACGACAGCGTCCTTCTTGCCGGAGGTGTCGCCGCTGTTGCGGTAGTCGAGCAGTTTGGGTTGCCAGCCTTTCAGCCTGGCCAGGTACAACAGCGTGCGAACCGGCATGCATCCGCAGGCGTCGTTGCCGGCGATGGCCTCGGGCGTCATGGCGAGGATGGCGTTGACGGTGCGGGTGTCCAACTGCCGCGCCTCCTCATACGGATGGTAATGGCTCAGGTCGGTGCTCGCGACGATCAGCGTGCGGTCGTCCACCAGGCCGGCAAGCGCCTGCGCCGCGGCGGCCGTATCGGTGTCGCCGAAGACCACCGAGACCATCTCGAACGGGCGGAGGACCTTCTGGAGGAATGGCACCTCGACCTCGCCGGAGTGTTCCCAGGTTTCCGGCGTGTCCTCGCCGAGTGGCGGCACGGCGTGCGACGCCTGTTCATGCCAGTTCGGCCGCTGGATCTGGGTGAGGGGATTCAGTTTCGGCTCGGGTATGAACGGCGGACGCCCGGCGAGCGTTTTGGACTTGTCGGAAATCTTCACATCGCCCAGCGGCGTGCGATAGAGATCCGCCATGCAGACCGAGGCGCCCGGGAAGGCCGCGTAATGGCTCGGCGCGAGCAGCAGGACGGTTTGCACATCGCGGCCCGCCGCCGCCTTGAAGCCGAAGGCCGCCGTCAGCCCCGAGTAGGCATAACCGGCATGGGGGCAGATGATGGCCTTGAGTTCGCCGGGGACCGCCTCGGGTTTGACCGCCGCGAGGAACGAGTCGATCTGTTGGGACAATGGCTGAGGGTCCTTCGGGTAGAAAAGGCCGGCAACGGCGGGCTCGCGGACACGCGCGGATGGATTGGCCGCCGCCGGCGTGCTCTTGGGCTGCTCCTGGCATCCGGCCAC
>CAZAAF010000215.1:6884-7899 GCA_964482575.1 uncultured Verrucomicrobiota bacterium
CGGCGCCAGGAAATCGTGGAGATACAGGGGGGACTTGAAGCCGGGAAACTCCGCCAGCGGGATGGCATTGAAGATCGCGATGGCCAGCAGCGCCGTCGTCCAGCGCACGCGCAAGGCGATCGTGGCCACGATGAACGCGATGGCCAGCGCCAACGCGCCGGCGACCAGGGAATGTCTTGTCTGGCGGCTCATAATCATCCCTCAATTCACCACAAGACTAGTTTGCGCCATCCGCGCGGAAAACGGTAGCAGTTTTCATTCGTCGCGGACGAACACACCGTCGCCCGAGGTGCAGAGGTAGAGACGCGTGGGCTGGTGCGGATCCACGGTGATGGAGGCGATCTTCGTGCAGGCCAGTTCCGGTGCGTTCAGCGATTGCCAGGTGCGGCCGCCGTCGCGCGACCGCTGCAGGCCGCTGCCCAGCGCCTCGTCGTGGTACGGATGATCCATCCCGCCCGCGTAAATCGTGTCGGCGTCGCGCGGGTCCACGGCGATGGCGGCGGTGAACCGGTCCTCCAGCACGCGCGTCCACGTGACACCGCCGTCGCGCGAGGCGAACACGCCGCCGGGATGAAGCTGGCGGCCTTTGTAGCGTTCCCGCGCGGCGACATAGAGCCGCTGGGGATCGGACGGGCAGACGATGAGCCCCTGTGCATCGGCCCATGAGGAACTGCCGAGCTGCCGCCAGTTCTTGCCGCTGTCGTCGCTGCGGTACAGGCCGCCGTTGTTGTCGAGCAGCGCAAACAACACTGCAGGCTCGCGCGGATGCTGCGCCAGGCCGCGGATGTTCTGCTTGGGCAGGCCGGTGTTCCGCGCCTGCCAGCTCGTGCCGCCGTCCTCGGAACAGTAGAGGCCGTGTTCTTTCACGCTGACGAAGATGCGCCGCGCCGACGGCGGGCTGGAGCGGTCCACGATCAGGTGCCGGGTCTGGCCGTCGGGCAGGCCGGTGTCGGGTTTGCCCACGACGCGCCACGTCATGCCGCCGTCATCGGAGCGGCAGACATCGCCGGCATTG
>CAZAAF010000216.1:0-7874 GCA_964482575.1 uncultured Verrucomicrobiota bacterium
CACGAGGTTTTATTTTCGACGCCATCAAGTAGTGGGCTGAGGTCGCTCTGGGACTGCTTTATCCGGTTGAGGGTGCGGTGTGCAAAGCGACGCGGGAACCAGGAAACCGCAGCGCGTTGTGTGACCGGTGCCGGGAGGAGTTGCGGCCGTTGCCGCGCCCGTTTTGCGAGCGGTGCAGCCTGCCGTTTCCCGGCCAGGCCGGGGACCACGTCCAGTGCTCGCACTGTGCGGACAAGCTTTTCCATTTTGAGAGGGCGGTCTGCGCCTGCCGGTTGACGGGCGTGGCCCGCGAGTGCATCCACCGTTTCAAGTACAACGGGGCGCTCTGGCTGGGGCCGGAACTGGCGGACCTGCTCCTGGCCGCGGCGCGGGAGCGGATTGACTGGACGCGGGTGGATTGCGTGGTGCCGGTGCCGCTTTTTCCGCCGCGGGAGCGGGAGCGGCAGTTCAACCAGTCGGAGTGGTTTGCGCGGCGCCTGGCGAAGGCGTTGCCGGTGGCCCTGGCCGCCCGCAATCTCCGGCGGGTCCGGGACACGGCGACGCAGGCGTTCCTGAGCGCCGCCGCCCGGACCGAGAATGTGCGCGGCGCCTTTGCCGCCCGGCGGCCGGCCGAGTTCCTGAACCGCCGGGTGGTGGTGCTGGACGATGTATTTACCACTGGAGCGACCACAAACGAGTGTGCTAGGGTCCTGCGCGCTGCGGGTGCCGCGTCGGTGATCGTGCTGACCGTGGGCCGCGGCTGAGCCGGCCTCGTGCCGAAAGACAATTTATGGTTGAGCCCAAGAAATCCAAAATTCCGAAGACGCCCGCGAAACGCGTGGAGATACCGCACGGCTTGTGGACCAAGTGCAAGTCCTGCGGGGAAGCCATTTATACGCGGGAGCTGGACCAGAACCTGCGGATTTGCCCGAAGTGCGGGTTTCATTTTCCGCTCGGCGCGTGGCAGCGCATCGCGTCGGTGGTGGAGCAGGGGAGTTTCCAGGAAACCGACAGCGAGATGATTTCGGTGGATTCCTTGAAGTTCACCGGCGTCTCGGCTTATGCCGAGAAGCTCAAAAAGAACCGGCCGGCCACCCGCGTGAAGGACGCCGTGATCACGGGCGTGGGCTCCATGGGGGCGCACCGGGTTGGCCTGGCGGTGATGGACTTTCGCTTTCTCGGCGCCAGCATGGGGTCGGTGGTGGGCGAGAAAATCACCCGGATCATCGAGCAAAGCACCCGGGAGCGGATGGGGTGCATCGTCATCAGCGCCTCCGGCGGGGCGCGCATGTACGAAGGCATGCTCTCGCTGATGCAGATGGCGAAGACCTCGGCGGCGTTGACGCGCCATGCGCAGGCGCGGCTGCCTTATATCAGCGTGCTGACGAACCCGACCTATGCGGGCGTGATGGCGAGCTTTGCGAGCCTGGGCGACCTTATTGTGGCGGAGCCGGGGGCCTTGATTGGGTTTGCCGGGCCGCGCGTGATCAAGGACACGACGCAATCCGAATTGCCACGGGGTTTCCAGACCGCGGAGTTCCTGCTGGAGCGCGGGCTGGTGGACCTGGTGATTCACCGCAAGCAGCTCAAGGAGACGCTGGTCAAGGTGATGGATTACATGCTGCCGGCCGCCAAGCCGGCGGCGGCCAGTTGAGGGGCGTCAGCGGACGATGACTTTCTCACGGGTGACCTGGCGCCGCACGAGGTCGCCAAAGTCGGCCTGCGCCATGCCATACTGGTCCACGGCGATTTCTGCCAGCTTGCGCGCCAGTTCCTTTTGATTGGCGTCCTGCAACGCCTGCACCAGCGAGCGGAACGCCCGCTCCACGTGTCCCTGCACGAGGGGGAGGGAGGTGTTCAAGCGCGGGCGGCCGGCGGGATCGCGGCTGACGGCCTGTTCCGTCGGCGCGAGTTTCTTGTAAACGATTTCCAGGGCATGCCACGTCGGCATGCGGTTGGACGCCAGCATCAGCGCCTGGAGCAACTCCACGATCGAATCCTCGGTCCGGCCCAGGTTGGCCAGGGCTTCGCCCATGCCTTCATGGGCCACCGGCTCGCCGGGGGAAATCCGGGCGGCATAACTGAACGCTTCGAGCGATTTCGGGAAAACGCCGAGCTGGGAATAGACAGTGCCCAGGTCGAGATAGATGATCGGGTTGCCCAGGGTGAGCTTGAGGTCGGCAGCCCAGGCCCGGGTGTGCAACCGCTGCAGGCGGGCCTCGGAGGTCTTGCGGTCCAGATCGGCGGCGAGCCGCAGTGCGTCGGCGGCCTTGGTGTAGAGCGTGCGCGTTTTGACGGACAACGGCTGGCCGGCGGCGCGTTCGGGAGCGGCCTGCAGGTTGGCTTTGACGCCGTAGTAATGCCCCAGTTGCGCCCGCGCCTCCACGTAGTCCGGGTAAATCACCAGCGCCTTCTCGGCCTCGGCGATGGACTCGTCGATGCGCGAACCGTCCGGCGCGTGCTGCATCACCGCGGAGGCGACTTGCCGATGAACCTTGGCGCTGTCCGGGCTGGTCATGAGGGCCGTCTGCCAGATCGTAAAGTCGTTCTTCCAGTCCCGGGTCCGCCACGCCGCGCGCACGGTGAACACCGTGACGAGCATCGTCAGGAGTGTCCCGTAGAGCAGCCAGCCCAGGCGTTTCCGAACCACCAGCCGGTGCTGGTAGGGCAGGTCCAGGTGGTCGTTGAACAGGATGGTTTCCGAGCAGTCGGCAAACGCGGGCAGTTCGCCCTTGTACGCCCACCACGGGGCGATGATGCTGCGCGTCACCAGATGGATGGCCACGCCGACGAGGGCGCACGCGCTGATGCCGGGCAGATAGAGCCATTGTTCCGAAAAGAGGACGTTGCCCGCCTGGAGCACGCCGAGGTTGGCCGCGATCGTCAGCAGGAACCAGCCGACCCAGAACGCCAGCGCGCGCAGCGGCCGGTGGAAACGCCAGGTGGCGTACACCACGCCCAGAATCAGCACCAGCGCCAGCACACCCAGCCAGTCTTCCACATGCCGGAATGCGGTATCCACGGGAACCATCTGGCTGAAGGAGTAATCCGCGCTGAGCGATTGAGGAAAGACCAGCAGGCTCACGGCCTTGCCCGTCAGGTTGCATGCCGTCAACACCCGGCTCAGGAGGCCCGATTCCGCAAGCGGGTTGTCCACGGGGCTGATGAGCTGCGGCTCCAGCCGCAGCAGCACCACGGTGCGCATCCCCAGATAGCTGAGCCAGATCAGGAACATCCACAGGTAGTTGCTCCGGAACTTGCGCAGGCAGTTCTCCCAGAAGTCCCGGTGCGGCTGGCCGGTGTAACGCCGCCAGTCGAACAGCCAGTCGAACAGCGCCACCAGTGGCAGCAGGACGATGGCGCTTTCCTTGGTCAACAACGCCAGGAAGAACAGCAGCCACACGAGCAGTCGCAGCAGCCACTGGAGGGCCGTGCGGCCGGCCGACGCCACAAAGCCGAGGTGCGCGAAGACCGCCAGCAGGACCAGGGTGGTGGAGAGCAAATCCGCCCGGCCCAGGGTATAGGTGACGGCCTCCGTGTTGACGGGCTGGCAGGCGAACAGGATGGCGGCCGCGAACCCGGCGCGGGTTGAACGGAAGATCACCGTTACCAGATAGAACACCAGCAGGGCATTGAGCGCGTGCAGGGCCCAGTTCACCACGTGATACCCGACGGGATTGGCGGCGTTTCCCAGCAGGGTATAGTTGAACAGGAACGACAGCGTGGTCAGCGGGCGATACAAGCCGTCGTTGGTGACCAGGGGAAAACCGCTGTTCTTGTTGAAGATGTCGTCGAGATGGTCCAGATCCCGGATGCGCGGGTCGCCCTGCACCATGGTGCGCGCGTCGAGGACCAGATCCCCGGAGAAGATCGGCGCGTACGCCAGTAAGGCCGCCATCAACACCAACGGAATCAGGAGGGCGTCAAACCGCGACGTCAGTTTCGGCAATCCCCAGGGCCGGCCGGGCAGGGCGCTGGCGGAGAGTGCCATCCGCGCCGCCTCGATGGGGGTGGCCGCCGGTTCGGGGGCGGGAGCCACCTCCGGCGTCGCCGGCGGTCGGCTTTCGGGCGGCGTTTCGGGTGATGTCGGTTCGGCCACGATTTGTTTTGTCGGTTGACGTTCCCGATAAGGAACGCGCGGTCATTATAGAGGCCGCGGGGCGAAGTGCAACCCTTGCGCTTGTCTTGGCGGGCGATTCGGCGTAGGCTGCCGCCCGGTTGTTTTGGAAATGGATATACTGGATATGAAACGGAGCATGTTTTTTCGCTCGATGCTGGCATTGGCGATTTGCGGGTTTGCGATCGGCTGCAACGACGACGGCGGCGCCTCGTTGCGTGTGTTCGTGCAGGTGCCCGACCAGATGCCCGAGGGGCATCGCAAGGTCATCGTCATCCCCAACCCGCCTATGAACGTGAGTGTCAACCCCCTGTCGGAGGTGACCGAACACGATTTGAACACGGCCACCGCGGTGAAAAGCCCCACCCGCAAACAGCTCGTGCTGCAATTCGACGCCCACGGCACGCGCGCCATCGAGCGGTTCACCGCCGAGAACCGGGGCAGCCTCTACGTGCTGACGATCAACACCGTTCCCGTCGTGGCGGCGGCGATCCGCGGCGTCATCCACGACGGCAAGCTGGCGATCGACGTGGATATTCCCGACGAGGAACTCGACACGCTCGTCAAGGACCTCAACACCTCCGCCAAGCGGGCGCATACCCTCGACCGGATGTAGGCCTGCCCCGGGTCATTGGGCGGAGACAGTGTCCCTGTCACGCGACCGTGACAGGGCGGGCGTTGCACTTTGGGGGCGACTCTGGTAGTCTTTCGAACCATTGTGAGCTGTTTTTAACGGCAAGCAAAAGGCAAAGGGCTTATGGACGCGTTGCTGAACAGTAACGTATTGGTGCTGAACCGGCTCTGGCAGGCGGTCAATATCTGCTCGGTTCGTCGGGCGTTGACGCTGCTCTTCGAGGGCCATGCGGAGGTGGTTTGCGCCGAAAACGGGTCCTTCGACACATTCGACTTCTCCGAATGGCGCAATTTCTCCGAACGCTTCCCCCGCGAGGAGGAGAGCATCCATACCATCCGGTTTCGCATCCGCATCCCGAAGGTGGTGATGCTGCTGTTCTTCGACCGCCTGCCGCACAAGGAGGTCAAGTTCACCCGCCACAATATTTTCGAGCGCGACGGCAACATGTGCCAGTACTGCGGCAAGGTGTTTGACCGGCGCGACCTGAACATCGACCACGTCATCCCGCGCGACCGAGGCGGCACCACGGTCTGGGACAACGTCGTCTGCTCCTGCATCGCCTGCAACACCCGCAAGGCCAACCGCACGCCGGGCGAGGCCGGGATGAAGCTGGTCCGCAAGCCCAAGCGGCCCAAGTGGCGGCCGTTTGTCCAGGTCACCATTCCCAAGGCCGACGATAGCTGGAAGCACTTCCTCGACATCGCCTACTGGAACGTCGAGCTTGGCGAGGAGATGTCGTAGCCGGACGGTGATCCGGCTCCGATGGCGATCAGCCCCGACGCGAGTGCCGGGGGTGTTTGTTTTTTGACACCCCCAGACAACCCCGCTACAGTCATTTCAGTGGACGCTTCATTACAAACCAAGTTCGACCGTCTCCGCGACCTGTTGCGCGGCTACGGCAGTGTGCTCGTGGCCTACAGCGGCGGGGTGGACTCCGCCTTCCTGGCGCGCATCGCACACGACACGCTCGGCGCGAAGGCCCTGTCGGTCATCGCGGATACCCCGAGCCTGCCGCGGCGGGAACTGGCCGAGGCGCTGCGGTTTGGCGAGGCATTCGGTTTCCCGGTCCGCATCGTCAAGACCGACGAGTTTCAAAACCAGGAGTACGTCTCAAATCCACCCAATCGCTGCTTTTTCTGCAAGCACGAGCTGTTCGGGAAGCTGGCGCCGCTCGCGAAGGCCGAGGGGTTCGGGGTGATCCTGTATGGCGAGAATGCCGACGACATCGGGGATGTGCGTCCCGGCGCGGAGGCGGCCGCCCAATTCCAGGTGCGCGCCCCGCTGAAGGAGGCCGGCTTGACCAAGGCCGACATTCGGGCGCTGTCCGCCCACCTCGGCCTGCCCACCGCCGACAAGCCGCAGATGGCCTGCCTGAGTTCCCGCGTGCCGTACGGCGAGCCGGTGACGCCGCAGGCGCTGGCCATGATTGAGGCGGCGGAAAATGCGTTGTGGGACCTCGGGTTTGTGGATGTGCGGGTGCGGCATCATCGCGGCGGCGCCAATGGCGCCGTGCCGTTCGCCCGCATCGAGGTGGCGCCGGACCAGATTGCCCGGCTGGTGGATAACGGTGTCCGCGATACGATCGTCAACCGTTTCAAGGAAATCGGGTACGCCTACGTCGCGCTCGACCTGCAAGGGTATCGCCGCGGCAGCGCCAACGAGGTGCTGAAAACGCAGTAATCCGTCTTCAGTGCCCAGTGTTCAGTGCATGGAAACGGACGATGCTTCCAATTGACCAAACACCAGTTACCGATTACCAGTCACTGATCACCAATTATTGATCACTCACTTACATGTCCACCACGTCCTCCCAATTGAAAATCGCCGGCCGTGAGTTCAACTCGCGCCTGTTGCTCGGCACGGGCAAGTTTGCCTCCAACGAGGGCATGCGCGACGCCATTGCCGCCAGCGGCACCGGGATTGTCACCGTCGCCCTGCGGCGCGCAGACCTCAGCGGGCAGCACGACCGCTTTGCCAACATCCTCGATTTCATCGACACCCAGCGCATCCAGCTTCTGCCCAACACCAGCGGCGCGATGAACGCTGACGAAGCCGTCCGCCTCGCCAGATTGGCGCGGACCGCCGGCCTTGGCAACTGGGTGAAGCTCGAAATTCATCCCGACCCGCATTACCTCCTGCCGGACCCGATTGAAACCCTGCACGCCGCCGAGGTGCTGGTGAAGGACGGGTTTGTCGTGCTCCCGTACATCAATGCCGACCCCGTCCTGGCCAAGCGGCTCGCGGACGCCGGTTGCGCCACGGTCATGCCGCTCGGCTCGCCCATCGGCAGCGCCCGCGGCGTGGAGACGCGCGCGCAGATTGAAATCATCCTGGCCCAGGCATCGGTGCCGGTGGTTGTGGACGCCTGTCTCGGCGCGCCCAGCCACGCCGCCGAGGCGATGGAGATGGGCGCCGATGCCGTGCTGATCAACACGGCCATCGCCGTCGCCGCCGACCCCATCCGTATGGCGCGCGCCTTCAAAGCCGCCGTCGAAGCGGGCCGCGATGCTTACGAGATCGGCCTCGCCCCGCGTTCGCGCGAGGCGCAGCCGACCAGCCCGCTCACGGGTTTCCTGAAGTCCTGAGGACGGGCCGTTTGGCTGTCCCATAAGGTGGATCGCGGCCTCCGGACGCGATGGTTGGTGAATGGGGAGAATCGCACCCGTCAACCGCACCGGCCATATCCGTTTTTCAACACTCAACGGCCTCGTCGGGCCGCGGCCGGTCTCTCTGACCGGTTGCAAACCACGCATTATCTGCGACATTAATGCAGGCCCGCTCACATGCGGCACAGGTTGAAATCCCGCCGGCGGGCTTGCAGCGTATTGATAAGGAGAACCGCCCTATGACGACCATCGGCAGTTTCATCCGGCAACCCGATGCCATGCTGGCGCTGTCCCGCTTGCAAGCGGCGGGCATTCAGGGATTCCTGTTCGACGAAATCAGCCTCTCGGTCGTCGGTGCCGGTACGACGGCCATCCCCGTCCGGCTGGAAGTGGCGGATGAGGATGCGGCGAAGGCCGGCCGGGTCTTGCGGGGCGAGGATGGGGCAGGACCGCTTCCCGATGACTTCATCCCGCCGGAGGGCGTGGAGCCGGACACGGGAAACCTGCCTGAACTCACCGCCAAGGAAGTGGCCTCGGC
>CAZAAF010000217.1:0-5890 GCA_964482575.1 uncultured Verrucomicrobiota bacterium
GGAGCAGGGTGTTGCGCCAGCCGGCGAGTTCATTGTCCGCCGACGCTGTCAACCACCGTTGATACCATTCGCAATTCATGACACCAGCTTCATGGATCGTTCCGCCGGGGCCGGCATACAGACCCGACCGCACTGTTCCATGCCCCGCCCGTCCGAATCCACCGGATTGGACGATGCCGGGCTCCGGGCATTCAAAAAAACCGCCTGTTTTTTACCGCCGCGTAACTTTTCATAACGTCCCGGACGACGCAAGTGGCAAATCAACTCGACGAAAGGCGGAAGCGGCCATTGAATCGGTCGACACAACGATACGGTGTACCTTGCCAACATCGTAGCGGCGGCTTCCATCTGCCGGTGATGTCTTGCCACCCCGAACGGGGTGGCTATCCCTCAGCCCGGCGTTGGCCGGTTCACGTGAAACGTGACAAGTCTCCGGCCTACGCCGGGTTCGATAACAAGAAAGGTTTCTACCCCGAAGGGGTTGAATTCAGGCTGGGTTTGGATTCAACCACTTTCAGGGTTGTGGAGGTCGTTTGGATTGTTGACCCAGGGTAGGCCGGAGGACCGGCCAACCCTGGGCTGAGGGATGGAATCCCTTCGGGATTCCCGAGGGCGAGACCGTTTGTTCTGGGTGCTCCATCGCCATCTTTCCACCGTCACCAATTCCGTCCACCGGTTTCAAAACACCGACCGGTGGCGGCAAATCTTGCATTCAAGCCCGGGCCGGAATCGGGTAGGATGTGGCCGTGAAATTTCGCGTCGCACTGGTCTTCCTGCTGATGCCGGCCTGTCCTGGGTTCGGCCAGTCGGACGAGATGGACCTGACCCAGGTGCTGGATGCCGCGCAATGGTGGGCGCAGAGCGGCTTGGACGAGGATGTGTTGAAGGCGTTTCAGGGGGCGGATCAGGCGACGGTCCTGGGGTTCCTCCACCATTTCCAGGAGTACCTGAAAAACAATCAGGTGCTGGACGTGGCGTCGTTGAAGGAGACGGCGGACCTGGTGCTGCCCCTGCTGGACCTGCATGAGGAAACGCAACCCTATGCCGCGTGGCTTCGCGCCCGGCTGGATTATCTGGACGCGGCCGACGAATTGAAGGCGGCCACGCCCCGGCCCAAACCCGAACACGGCAAGCCGTCGTTGCCGGCGGTCAATCCCGGCTACTCCGTCCAACAAAAACTCTGGGTGCGGCGGCTCGCGCACCGGTCGTGGCCGAAAGCCGCCGCGCCGCTGGTGCCGAAGTTGAAGGCCATCTTCCATCGCGAGGGCGTGCCGGAACCGCTCGTGTGGCTGGCGGAGGTGGAATCCGGTTTCGATCCGCGGGCGCGAAGTCCCGTCGGCGCGGTGGGGATGTTCCAGCTCATGCCGGTGACGGCCAGGCAATTCGGCCTGAGCCTCTGGCCGCGCGACCAACGGAAGCAGGCCGAGCCCGCCGCGCGCGCGGCGGCGAAACTCCTGCGCCAGCTTCATGCGCGGTTCGGCGACTGGCGGCTCGCGGTGGCGGCCTACAATGCCGGGCCCGGGACGGTGTCGAAGTTGCTGCAACGATACCAGGCGAAGAGTTTCGAGCGCATTGCGCCGCATCTGCCGGCCGAGACGCAGATGTATGTGCCCAAGGTGGAGGCGACCCTGTTGCATCGCGAGGGATGTGACCTGGCTGCGTTGAAACCGCCGACGCCGGGATGAGGGACGCGGGCGCATCGGGATACCTCTGCAAGCGCCCTGTGGCGGGGGTCATAGACCGCCGCAACCGTTTGCCGATGGCTGTTGCCGGGAGTTCTCAACGGTTGAGTTGCGTCCGGTTTTCTGGGAGGATGGCGGCACGGAATCCTCGCCATGAAACCAACCGCTCTCGCCTTCATTGTCACCGGGTTGCTGGCCATGACTCTGGCTCACAGCCAGACCGTTACTGTCACACCCGAAACGACCGACGAACTTCTGGCAAATCCCGGCATGGGATGGGAGACGTTCCATCGCCCCCGCCTGCAGGACAAGAGCCTGCCCCCGTGGATTCCGTCCACGGTCCAGTACGCCCGTTGGGGCTGGGGCGTGATGGAACCGCAGCCGGGAAAAATTGACTGCGCATTTTTGGACAAGGTCTTGAAAGAAACGCGCGAGTCGGGACAGCAGCTCGCCTTTCGCGTGATGTGTTGTTCCACGAGCAAGGGTTCGCCGTATCATCCGAAGTGGCTCACGGAAGTTGGCGGCAAGGAACTGATCGACGATTACGAGGGGCGCGGGCCGTTCCCGATTCCCGACATGGACGATCCCACGGTCCTGAAGCTGCACCTGGATTTCATCAAACGGCTGGGCGAACGATACGACGGTCATCCCGACATTGACCACGTGGATCTCGGTTCCATCGGCTGGTGGGGCGAGTGGCATTTGAGCGGATGCAAATCCTGCAAACTGCCGTCGCTGGAAAACCGGATGAAGGTGGTGGATGCCTACCGGGCCGCGTTCAAGAAGACGCCGCTCCTGATGTTGATCGGCGGCAAGGAATGTCTCGCCTACGCCGCTCACCAGGGCGCGGGCTGGCGGGCGGATTGCCTGGGCGACATGGGCGGCTTCGGCAAACATTGGAACCACATGCGCAAGGGGTATCCGGTGTGGATTGCCGAGGCCGGCCTCCAGGATGTCTGGAAGACGTCGCCCGTGGCGTGGGAAAGCTGCTGGGACCTGCGCAAGTGGGTGGACGAGCACTGGTCCCTGCGGTTCATCTTCAACTATGCGCTGGCCTGCCACGCGTCGTACCTCAACAACAAATCCGCGCCGCTGTCCAAGGACGAGAATGTGCGGCCGGAGATCGAGCGGTTCCTGCGTCGGCTGGGGTACCGGCTGGTGCTGGCGGAATGGACCCATGACGCCTCGGCCCGTGCGGGAGCGAAGATGGCGATGACGATGCGCTGGCAGAACACCGGCTCCGCTCCCTGTTACAGGCCGTATCGGGTGGCGTACCGGTTGAGCCACGAGAACGGTTTTTCCAGGGCGTTTGTCAGTGAGGTCGCGGTCAACCGCTGGATGCCCGGCTCGATTGAGATGTTCACCGAGGAGTTTTTCAAGGAGCCCAAGGACCTTCCACCCGGCGAACTCAACACCGTGACGGACACGATCACGCTGCCGGAGAGTCTGGAGCCGGGGACGTATCGCCTCTCAATCGGGGTGGTTGAGCCGGCGACGGGCTCCCCGGTCGTCCGGTTGGGCATCAAGGGCCGCGCCGGGGACGGGTGGTATCCGCTCAGCAAGGTCACGATTTCGAAATAGTCTGTCTCCGGAACAAGCTCTGACGGGCATGGCATTCAACTTCGTTAACCAGGGAAACCCGAGATGAAGCGACGTGAGTTCCTCCAATCCGTAGCCGCGGGCGCCACCGGCACATGGCTGATGAATCACCGCGGTTTATTGGCGGCCGAACCGGCCCCTGTTGGCGGTGAGCCCGGGTTTCGTTTCGATCAGCCGTTCGATGGCGCGGTTGTTCACGAACGTTGCGGCGACCCCGTGCTTGGGGTGGCCGACGGCCCGGGCGGGAAACGCCTGAGAATCCGGATCGCCGGTACCACGCCGCAGGCGTCCGGCCGGGTCGAGGTGGTGGATGCCCAGCATCCGCAACGAAAGATTCCCATCCGGCAGGAAGGATGCGCGTTTTCCGGCGAAGCGGTTTTGGAAGACGTCAAAACCGAGTTCAAGGCCACATGGACGGACGCGTCCGGGGGATCGCCGAAGCCGGCGTGCACCCGGGTCATCTGGCTCAAGGATTCCTATCCGCGTTACCGGTTTCAGGTGGATGACAACAGCTTCTGCACCCGGGACATTCATCGGAAGAACTACAAGAGCCTCTTCGAGTCACCCTATCTGGGGATGTTCCGCGACTTTCACAAGAAATACGGCGTCAAGGTCGTGCTGAACCTGTTCTATTCGACGCCGGAGGAGGATTTTAACCTGTCGCAGTTTCCCGACAAGTACAAGGCCGAGTGGCAGGACAACGCCCACTGGCTCAAGCTGGCCTTTCATGCCCGCAACGAATTCCCAAATCATCCCTGTCTGGTCCTGACGACGGAGCAGTTCCGCGAGGACATCGATCTTATCGAGCGGGAGATCCATCGTTTCGCGGGTGAGAAGGTCTATACGCGGACAGCGCTGCTGCACTGGGGGACCATCCGGCCGGAATCCCTCAGGATGTTGATCGCCCGGGGCTGGCGGACGCTTTCCGGTTCCGTCTGGCCGCTGACAAGCAAGTCGTATGCGGCCTATGTCAGCCAGTATCAGGTGCCGGCCCATGCCATGCGCTATCTCGATGCGCAGGATGCCTGGTATAACTTCGATAACGGCCTGTTGTTTTCCAAGATAGACCTGTGTTGCAACCGGGTTCCGCTCAAGGACACGCTGCCGGTGTTGTTGAAGGCCTATAACAACCCCCATACGCGGGAGGTCATGGATCTGGCGACGCACGAGCAGTATTTCTGGCCTTTTTACAAGAATTACATGCCCGACCATCCGGAGCGGTTGGATGGCGCGTTCCGCTTCGTCACCGAGCGCGGGTACAAGGCCATCTTTCCGGAGGAGGATATCTTCGAGCGGGTTCGCGACCGCGTATCCTAGCGGGAACTTGCAAAGGTTGAGGAGAATCATGACCACACGACGGGAGTTTATTCGCAACGCCGCGGTGGCGGGAGCCGCGGCACTGTTCGCGCCGTGCGGGCCGGCGGTGGCCGCGCGCCCGCGCAGCCTGGCCGACGTGGGATGGTGCTGGGATGGACAGGGACTCAACGGTCAATGGCGGTTGTCCATCTTTGGCGCGGGGGAGGGGACACGGTGGTTTGGGCTGCGGCGCACCTGTTTCCTGTTTCATACCAACACGGCGATGGCACTGGAGAAGCTGCGGGACATGGGGATCGAGGAGGTGGTCTGCGATATCTCGAAATGGGAATACCAGAAGGTTGAACATCCCGACTACAAGGGGCTCGGCGCGCCGATGCGCATGAACCACGATGGACGGATCGAACGGAAATGCCGGGAAGCGGAGAACGTCAGCCAGTTGTCGCTGAAGTACCCGCTCCTGACCGGCGCGTTCGACGACGATCTGTATGGCAAGATCAAGTCCGGCCACATCACCGCGGCAGACTACGCGGCGGTGCATCGCGCGATCACGAGCGCCAATCCGAAAGTGAAACACTGGGGCGTCGTTTATGCGCATGAGTTGAAGAAGGAATACTGGGCTGGGTTTGCCGACATGCTTGATGTGGTTTCACTCTGGGTGTGGAAATCCCAGGACCTGGTCAACCCGGAACGTTACGTCGAACAATGCCGCGAACTGTTTCCCGGCAAACCCATCAATCTCGGGTGTTACCTGCGCGACTTCACCTTGCTGGCGGGCGTGCCGATGGAGTTGTTGAAACGGCAGTGGGAGTATGTCGGCAAGGCGGTGGACGCCGGCATCCTTCAGGGTTACTCGATCATCAGTGGCAAGTTGATTGATATGCATCCCGAGCAGGCGACGTGGGTAAGAGACTTTATTCGAGCCAATTAGTCCGATGATCGGGCGGTCTTATACTAAGTTTGGTCTGGACATCCATCCGGGGCCCTTGTAGATAGAGACCCTCTGCCGAGAGATAACAACATACGCAGTCTATACTCATGAACCTTGCCAACCTTACATCCAAAGACTTTGCGAAAATCGCCCGGCTTCTGAAATCCAAGGAAGCGCTGCTCGAACGGGTGGCCAAGGTGGAAGCCAAGCTGGCGGCCTTTGAGTCCGGTCAACCCGTGGCGGCCGTCAAGGGTGGAAAGCGGACGATGTCTGCCGCGGGGCGTGCGGCCATTGCGGCGGCGCAACGGGCGCGTTGGGCCAAGACCAAGGGTTGCGGAACCTACGATTTGTGGGGCATCCCGGA
>CAZAAF010000217.1:5900-7042 GCA_964482575.1 uncultured Verrucomicrobiota bacterium
CGGCCGTCGGCAAGATCCTTGCAGCGTGGCTGCCCGAGCAGGAACTCGACGGCGTCATCCGCCGCACCGTCTTCGAGCAGAAAACGGCGAAGACCATCACTGCGCCGGCGGCTTTTCGCCGGGAACTGGCTCGCATCCGGGCGGCTCAAAAGGCCCGTTGGGCCAAGGTCAAGGCGGCCAAGCAGGCGTAAGCCGGTTGCCGCTGGTTGCGGAGTGTGGAGAATCGGATTTTCAAACTCACGGAAGGACTGCGCCGAGCCATCAACCCAGGGACCATGCCATGACAAGCCTCGAATGTCTGAAGGAAGCCTTTGCTGGCGAAAGCCAGGCCAACCGCCGGTATCTCGCCTTTGCGAAGAAAGCCGAGGCCGAGGGCTTTCCGCAGGTGGCCCGGTTGTTCCGGGCCGCCGCGGCGGCGGAAACCGTCCACGCGCATGCCCATCTGCGGGCGATGAATGGCGTGGGCAGCACGATGGCCAACCTCCTCGTGGCCATCGCCGGCGAGGCGCATGAGTTCCAGAAAATGTATCCGGAATTCATCCGGGCGGCGGAAGCGGAGGGGAATGCCGCCGCGTTGAAGGCGTTCAAGTACGCGATGCCCGCCGAGGAGATTCATCACCAGCTTTACTCCGAGGCGGCCGAGGCGGTGAAGGGCGGCAAGGACCTGCCCGCGGCGGCGATTCATGTGTGCGAGGTATGCGGCCACACGGTGGTGGGCGACGCGCCGGACAAGTGCCCGATTTGCGGCGCCCGGAAGGACAAGTACACCGAGGTGAAGTGATGTTCACCCTGGCGCCGGCCGGGGACCTTGGAGCTTGACGGTGCTGGAAAGCGGGCGTAGAAGAGGCTCGTTGGGTTGTGGTACTTTCGGAGACGACGTCATATGGACAGGCTCCGCATCCTTACAGGATCTCTTCAAGGCGCGGTCGTGGAATTACCCGGGGAGAAAATCGCCGTGGGACGGTCCCCGGACAATGCCATCTGCCTCGAGGACGCCTCCGTCTCAGACCATCACGCCACGCTCACGTGCCGTGGTCGGGATTGGGTCGTGCAGGACGCGGGTTCCGAACAGGGGACGTTCGTTCGCGGCAAGAAGATCCGCACCGCCGACCTTCGGAATGGGGATACGCTGGCTTTTGGGG
>CAZAAF010000217.1:7052-7871 GCA_964482575.1 uncultured Verrucomicrobiota bacterium
GAGGTGAAGATGCTGTTTGAAGCGCCGGAGAAGCAAACCTGTGTGTCGTCCGGCCAGGTGTTTGTCCCGACGTCCTCGGCGGACACCGGCTGGCTGGGGCGCGAGAGCGTGAGCAAGCAGGCGGGCCGGCGGCTGACGACGATCGCGGTGGGCGGTCTCCTGCAGGTGATCGTGATCGGCGCCGTGGCGGTTGGCGGATATTGGATGTATCAGAAGCTCCACCACCGGACGCCTGACATCGAAACCGCGTCCTCCAACCCGGGTCCTTGGACGTCACCGTCGGCCACCCTCGCGCCGTCCGTCTCCACCACCATTTCCGTGCCGGTGGCCGGCCCGCCCCCGTTGCGTTGACGGAGCCTTTTCTGTCTGCGACGGATCGACTGTATTCCGGGGGCGCGACTTTGGGTGCGCGGGCACTGTCAGCGGATGGCATCCCACATCTGGGCGAAGAAGTCCGATACGCCTGAAATCTGGGCGCGGAGCACCTTGATGTGCAGCGTGGAGGATTGCACCTCGCCTTCCCAGCACGGAGGCAACTGCGTGGAATCGCGATAGGGCGATTGCCGCCCGTGATACAGGCAGCGCAGTTCATACTTGCCGGGGTTCAGGACGCCGTTTGACCCGGCGAGATTGTCGCGGGCGCCCACCAACAGCCTGTAGTGGCTCCCCGAGCGCAACGGCACACCGAGAAAATACACCCGCCCGGTCATGGGAATGCCCATGCTCAGCGACATCGGGATCCGCTGGCCGGTCTCGCTTTTGAGTTCCGCTTCCAGGTTGTTCCAGATCTGGACGCCGTTGCCGAGCATGGCTCCGCCG
>CAZAAF010000218.1:0-7856 GCA_964482575.1 uncultured Verrucomicrobiota bacterium
CTTGGGACAGGAGACAGCTCCATCGAGGTGATCAACGAAAAACTCCTCTTTGGCATTCCGACCGTGGCGTTTCACAAGGCGCTGCTGTCAGAAGATACCGCGTTGGTTGGCGAGGTTGCTCCACACGTGCGCCGTATGGTTTGTCTGATGGCGGAACACGGCAACCATTACGACCGGGGTGAGAACTTCAACCGAGCCGTCATCCTCGGCCTGCACCTGCTGGCGCTGGAGACGCGCCCTTCTCCGTAGCTGGCCTCTACGGCAGCTTCTCGGCCAGCACCTTGTCGGCCTGCTTCTTGCGGAAGGCCTTCAGTTTCTCGCGCAGTTCAGGGCGTGCATTGGCGAGAATGGCGATGGCCAGCAACGCAGCATTCTTCGCGCCGGCGGAACCGATGGCCAGGGTGCCCACCGGAATGCCACCGGGCATCTGCACCGTTGAGAGCAATGAATCCAGTCCACCGAGCGACTTGGTCTCCATCGGCACGCCAAGCACCGGCAACACCGTGTGTGCCGCCGCCACGCCCGCCAGGTGGGCCGCACCACCCGCCGCGGCAATGACAACTTCAATACCACGTTTCTCGGCCGAACCGATGAAATCGGTGACAAGTCCCGGGGTGCGATGCGCCGACATGACACGGCATTCGTGCGGCACACCAAACTCGGCCAGCGTATCGGCTGCATTCTTCATGACTTCCCAGTCCGACTTGCTACCCATGATGACGACCACCAGAGGATTCGATTCAGTATTCATAGCTGTGACTTGTGGTTTGTGACTCGTCGCCGATGTCTCGAAGTCTGGTTCCCCGGATCACGCACGATTCCTGTTCTTTTTCGCTGCTGCCAGACGGTTGGCAATGAGCGCGGCCGTCGCGCCGGCGCCGAAACCATTGTCGATGTTCACCACCGTCAGACCCGGCGCGCAGCTTTGAAGCATCGTCATGAGCGCCGCTTCGCCGCGGCCACCATAACCGTAACCGGTCGAAACCGGCACGCCAATCACCGGCGCGTGCAACAATCCGCGTACCACCGCCGGCAGCGCACCTTCCATGCCGGCGCAAACGACCGCACACGCGATGTCGGCATCGTGCATCTGCTGAAGCGGTTCGATCAGCCGGTGGATGCCGGCGATACCAACATCATAAAATCTCAACACCTTACACCCCATCACTTCAGCCGTGACACGCGCCTCTTCCGCCACGCGCACGTCCGCCGTGCCGGCCGCCACCACGGCGATACACCCGCCGGGACGTTTGGGCACAAAGCCCTTGCGCTGCGCCACCAGCGTCCGCGCCAACGGGTGGTAATCGAGTTGGAGCCGTTTGCCGAGTTTGCGCCGAATGAGCGCCGCACATTCGGGAGTCACATGCGTTGCCAGCGTCTGGCCCGCCGCCTCCGCGAGCCTCGCCACGATGGCAACAACCTGCTCATCGGTCTTGTTGCCCGCAAACACCGCTTCGGGGATGCCCGTACGCTCGTGCCGTTTCACGTCGAGTTTGGCAAAATGGCCGACGGTCTCGACCGCGTTCAACCCCGCCGCGTTTTCAATGCTGTTCTTGTGACCAGGAGTTTTCACAACACCCCATTCATGCCAACAAAACCGCTTCCCCACAAGCGCCAAGAGTGAGCCTTTCCACCAAGGCTGCAGTTTCGGAGTGACGCCATTCCGGAGTGCGGATAAACTGTGCCGTCGAATGCGATGGAGCCATAAAGCCATGACGTACCGCAATACAAACAGGATTGGATTCAACCTCTGGCAGGCCCTGCTCGCGGGTTTCATCACGCTCGCCACCATGGCACCGGCACAAGACGGGCCAACGATCAATCTTTCGACCAACAACTGTGTGGTGCGGTTCATGGTCATCGCCGAGAAGAAGGTCGTCGAAGGCGAGGCCAAACAAGTCAGCGGCTGGATACGATTCAACCGGGCCGGCGACTTGAACCTGCTCCAGGGGGCTGTCACGATCAATGTCGCCGACCTGACAACCAAGGACGAAGACCGCGACCAGCGGTTGCATGATTTCTGTCTCGAAGCCGCCCGATTCCCGAAGATCACGTTCACGCTCGAGCGGACCCGGGTGACGGAAACCCAGCTGGTGCTCATGACGGGTCCCCTCACCATCCGCTATGTCACGCGCCTGTGTGTTCTCGGCGCGCAATACTCCGTGGAGGAGAATCGCTACCATTTGAAGGGGGGCAACGAGATGAAATGGACCGATTTCGGCGTGCGCGATCCCTCCACCTTTTTCACCAAGGTGAAACCCGAATTGAAACTGCACGTCGAACTCTGGCTGCCAGTCCAGTAACCGGCGCGCCGCATCGAAACCACCCGGGCCCGCGGCCAAGGACCTATCCGGCCTGATTACAACCTGGACACCTCAACCACGCGGTTCTCGTCCGCCGATTTCGAAATGGCTTCGATCAACGCGATGGTCTTGAGATTCTCGTGCCCACCGAAACGCGGCTCGACACCTTCCTTGATGTAGCGGAGCCAGCCATCGAGCAGGATCGCCTCCGGTTGCGGACCGGCATCCCATCCAATGATCTCCGGTTCCTTCACATCCCGTTTGCAAATGGCGATCTTCTTGTCCTTGTTCAACTCGACCAGCGACGCCTGCTCGCAATCCACGCGCAGTCCCATCTCCGCCCCAAAGACTGCGAACGAGCACGAGTAGGCGCAGGTCGCTCCGCTTTCAAATTCCAGCCACGCGTGAACGCCCGCGCCATGCTGGTAGGGGCTCCACGGCGGATTGAACGACATCGCCGACACGCGTTTGACCTCCTCGCCGAAGATCGCGCGCATCGTGTCGAAGTCATGGACACCACGCTCCCAGAGGTAGGAATGATGCACGCCACCGGAATGATGCACCTTCGGCCGCCAGCCGAACTTGATCATCAAGCCGTTGGCCGCACGGCCGTATTTCCGCTCGGCCACCAGCCGTGCAAAGGTCGCATTGCCGCCGTTATAGAGCGCGTTCTGACCGACGCACACCTTGACGCCTCGCTTGTCTGCCTCGGCAACAACCTCGCGCGATTCGGCGAGCGTCATGGTCAGGGGTTTCTCGACGAAAACATGCTTGCCGGCGCGGATGGCCGTGAGGCATTGGGCATGGTGCAAATGCGGCGGCGTGATCACAATCACGGCGTCACATTCCACCTTGGCCAGCGCATCCTCCAGCCGCGAAAAACACTGCGCTTCACCAATCTTCAGGTTCAGCGCCCGGGCGGCGGCGATGTTCTCCGGCTTCACGTCCACAAAAGCCACCGACTCAAAATCCTGGCGGGCGGCGAACAGTTTGAGCGGCCATGCGCCACGGCCGCCAACACCGACATGGATGCAACGTAGTTTCATGTCCCTCATTATGCCGAGCCGGGGCGAGGCGACAAGTCTTTTGCGGTGTCCGCGGCCATCCGTCCGATGACCGGATTATGAGATGAGCATCTCGTCCAGCACCTGCAAAGCCTCCTGGGGCGTGGGCGCGAACTGGATCCACTGCATATCCCGGTCCTCAATCGGCATGTGCTGGCGAAGCGCGGCGATGACCGGCGGCCAGCAATCCCCCACCAACACCAGGGGGCGCGGCGAGAGGGCGTTTAGCAGGAACTCGTTCCAGACGATGGCCACCTCGGCCACCGTGCCCATGCCGCCGCGCAACGCGATGTAGGCGACGGATTGGCGGATGAGCCGCCGCAGTCGCTCATAGAGATCCGGCGCGGGAACCGCGCGCGTGAGATGCTCATTCGGCGCCGCGGCGGTTTTCGCCAACGTGATGCCAAGGACTTCGCCACCCGCCTCGCGCGCCCCGCGGCTGACGGCCTCCATGACGCCCCCATACCCGCCGCACACCACCGTGAAACCACGCCCGGCCAGCAACCGCCCCAGCCGGATGCCGTCCCGGTATTCCACCGTGTCCGGAGCGCAACGCGAACCGCCAAAAACAGTGATGAGTTGTTTCACAAGAAAATACCCTCTTGATCGTCAGTCCGCGTTTTCCCAACCGGCCTGTCGACCTGTCGATTTAACGACAACCCCGCGCCGGCGTCAAACGGAACCCCAAAGGACGAAGACGCCGACGAACGTCTCACTCCGACACCCGGACGATTCGATACCGGCCCGGGGCGAGTTCGAACGCCCCGTCGGTCGTCCGGCTCACTTCCTTTGTGTTGTCCGCAGGGTTCTGGATCGCCAGTTTACCCTTCCACCCCGGCAGGTGGAGTGAGAACCGGTGTCGTGTCTGGATGTCGAATTTACACGCGGGTTGCCACGGCGGGCGGCCCCGACCCTGCCAGAGCGGTCGTAAATACACGACGTCCGGCAGAATCCGCACATCGATGTGATCGGCCTCGACCTGCACAAAATACGCACCGGTTCCCTCGTAGCCCGCCAGCGGCGAGCGGCCGCATCCGACAATCTCATGTACCTGCGATCCCACCAGCACCAGGGGTTTTTCGAACGAGCCGGAGTAGATCAATGATCGTTCGTCGCTGAAAACGCTGAGTTTGCGGTCAAACGAGACCGCCCAATGTCCGAGCGCCATCTCCGTCCGGGCCTCCGTGTCGTAGTCCACATGACGGGGCATCTCGCCGAAGGCGCGCATCGCCGCGCGGAAGCTGACGGCCTTTTGAGGCGAGCCTTCCAGGTTCAGGTAATGCGAACCGGTGCAATAGGCCGCCGCCGGCGCAAGGGTGTATTGCCAGACCATCGCCATCTGCGAGCCGAACGCGCGGAACAGCCGCGCCATGGCCGGATACAGGTAGCCGGTTGTGTTGTAAAACGTCTCAAACTCGTAGGTGACCTTCGCCTTGTGCGCGAACCGCTCGCCCAACAGCCAGCGCAACTGCTCATACTTGGCGTAGCAGTCGCGCAGGTAGGGCAGATAGTTGCGGCCGCTCAGATCCATCGGGTGGTTCCAATAGGGATTCGGCACGTCGCGCTGGCCGGGGTAGCAACAGAAGGACACCGCGTCCACCGAACTGTCGGCCAGCGCCTGGAAAACATCCTCGTGTTCAAGGATCATTTGCGGCCAGTTGAGATTCCAGACGACCGGTTTGCGCGCCCCCGTGTCGCGAATCGCTTTCGCCAGCCGGTCCACCACGCGGCGAACCAGTTCGTAACGATAGGTGCGGAAGCCGGTCGACAGATTATCCTTGATGCCCCGCCGGGCGCACCATTGGTCGAAAGCCTGCCGATATGCGGCGCAGGCAGGATCACCCGCAATATCCGAATAGCGCAGGTAACGCGGCTCGTTGATCACCTCGAACACCGCGATGGCCAACTCCTCGCGATACGCCTGGCCGGTGTACCGATTAGTGTGGTTGAGCAACTCCTGAATGTATCGCTCCAAACGAGCCACGAAGGGTTCCTCGAACAACCAATGGCTGATGTCCTTCCCTGCCATGAACGAGTCACGGCAGTAATAGGTGTTCATGTCGTTGGCGAGCGTCAAGTAGATGTAAATCCCGCGCTGCCGGCACTGGGCGACCAGGTGGTCCAATACGTCCAGGAAGAGGGTGTCGCGCAAGTGGCCCTCGCCGTCCGTGAAATCCGACGGCAGCAGGTGCGCCCGGATGACCTGGACGCCCATCAACTCAAGCTGGTCGAGGTTTCGGCAGGTGATCTGTTTCAGCGCCTCCGCTTCCAACGGCACGCCGGAGGGTTTCAACCGTCCATTGTATTCCCACGAGAGCGCGGTTTGCATGTTGACGCCCCACAACGCGACCTCACCACCGTCCTCGTAGCACAACACACCGTCGCGGCAGACAATCGGCCGGAGCGGTTTCGCTTTTCCAACCGCACCTCCGCGACACTGCGCCGGCGAAATCTCACGGTCCGCCTTGGGTCGGGAAAGTTCAAAAGCCGCGCGCAGATAGTCCGGCGGGTTCGCGACCACCCGCAGGCTCACATCATCCAGATAACTCGTGCCCGGGGCCGAGGTGTAAAGCTCGCCCGTGGCGCCGCCGAACCATTCCAGCCGCACCTGCTCGTTGTCATAGGAGTTGAATGCAAAACGGACCTCTGTCCATTGTTGGCCTTCCTCGCAAACAACCATGCCGAGGGTTTTCCAGTCCATCCGCGTCACCGACAGGATCGGCCGCAGCTTTCCCTCCCAGCGCACGAAGGCCGAAACTTCATAGATGGTGTTCTTGCGAACGGGCACGGTCTGGTCGGCGTGAACGTTGGCCTTGGAATCGCCGGTCCGGTGATAACACAGGCAACGTGTCCCCTGGCGTCCTGCCCCGTCGGCAATCCGGACCTCGATATCCGGCGACGTCAGGCCATGAACGATCCAGCCGCCCGGCTGCTGTGTCCGGACCAGCCGCAGGCCTTCGCGGTCGAAATCACCATCGGCAACCAGATTCGACCCCGTCGGCTCGGTCCCAAAAACCGCGAGGCCCGACAGCAGCAACATCGCCACCACCAAAACCTGGCGGATGTGGTTGATTGAAAAACGCTCCCTGGTATTCATGGGTTGCAGTTGTACCAAGACAACACCTAGGGGGTCGTTTCAAAACGGATGTCCACGTCGATGTCCTCGCTGGCGGGCACACCGATGCCCTCGGCATAGAGCCAGTTGGCCGGTTGCGTATAAGTCAGCGCGTGAATCTTCGACGAACATCGGCGCCCATCCGCCAGTTCCAATTCGATCCAGAACCTGCGCGCCTTGAAACTGTCGCCAGCCGGGTTGCGAATCTTGAACTGGTTGACGGTGCCGAGCGTCGCAATGGCCGCCGCTGGCAGGGCGATGGAAACGTCCGCGCTCCAGATTCCCTTTCGTTCATCGCCGCCGGAAGCGGGCAGGTCTCCAAGCCGGACGCCATTCAGCTCGCCTGACGAAATGTATTTGCCACCGTGGTCAAGACCGATGCCCTGGAAATGCAGCCAGCCGCGCCGCGCCGCACGCACATCCGTCGTGCTCAGGTTCGCGACCGGATGGGGGCCCGGCACGTGCCGCAACTGTGCCGCATGATCCAGCCGTTTCGTGATCAACAATGGTTCGCGACTCTCGATGCGCATGTTGGCCCAGCAGGCCCAATCGCCGCTGGTGTTGTCGGCCGGACCGGGATCGCTGATGAGCTTGATGCGAACCGCTTGACCGGCCCAGCGCGACAAATCCGCGTCGAGTCCCGTCCACCCGTGCTCGGCCCATTGTTTTTCAGCGACAAGGGTTTCCCTGCCTTCGGCGTCCACGACGGCAACGCGAAACAGGATGCCATCTCCGCGGTCACTGCCATCCCGTTTGCCAATGTCGCACCGGAACGTCGCCACCGGCTCGCGCGGCAACATCACCGCCGGATAGAGCGCGAAAGCGTAACCCGTACCGCCTTTGTAGGGCGGGTGCATGAAAAGGCCCGACTTCACCGTTTCGCCGCAGTTCATGTGCATGTCCGCATGAACACTGGCCCCGGAAGCGATGTCGAGGCCGCCCTCCGGCCGCTTCCGCATTTGCTGGCCGCTGTCGTATTTCTCCGGCAGCGCGGCCACCGGTACGATGGACTTTTCCGTCAGCAACCACCACGTCTGCTCGTGGCGAAGGTCGCCGGCGGTGATGCGCAGGGACAGCACGCGCACTTCTTCGTGGTCGGGTTTCTTGAAATCAAACAGGACCGTCGCCTGCTGCTCCGGCTTCAGTTCGACGGTCTGCGTCATACTGTCCAGCGCAACCTCGGCGCGTGACGGCTTCGCCTGATGCGGCATGATTCCAAGCTGAAACCCTTTGTCGAGAAAGAGCACCGCATCCACCAGAGGCACGACGATGAAATCAATCGATACGCCTTCAAACGGCTGCCACAAGCGCGCACCCAGCTTCGCATCAACCGGCAGCTGGAAGTCGTGGCAGTGCTTGCCAGTGATGACAACG
>CAZAAF010000219.1:0-7319 GCA_964482575.1 uncultured Verrucomicrobiota bacterium
CATTGAGGTCGCCGCCGAGGTAGGTGCTGCGGCCGGACGGCGAGTGGTTCTGGATGACGCCGGTGAGGCCGAGCTGCTTGTTCAACGCCGCCAGTTCGCGCAACTGGGCCTTGATCTCGGGCAGGGGCGTGGCGGCGAGCTTCTGTTTGTTGATGGCGCTGAAGCCGAGCCGGTAGTAGCGGATGCCGAGTTGTTTGGCGGTGCGCAGGACGGTTTCCGTGTGCGGCGTGGCCACGCTCATGATACCGGTGGTCAGCAGCAGGATGTCCTTCTTGCGCTTGCGCAGGGCTTCGGCATAACGCGGCATGTCGTCCGCGGCGCGTTCCGGCTCGATCTCGCCCTTGGGGCGCACGGGACAATCCACGCCGTCGAGCCCGGCTTCCACGGTCAGGTCGGCGGCCTGTTCGAAGTCGAGCTTCACCTCCTGATAGACCTTGCTGAAAAGGGCGATGGGCGGCGGGAACGTCTCCGCGGCGGCGGCGTGCGGCAGGCTGCGTCCCCAAGCGAGGGCGGACGCGCCGAGCGCGGTGCGGACGAGGAAGTCTCTGCGGGAGTGTCGGATACTATCGGCGCCAATTCAAGAATTCGTTATCCAAAATGAGAAGACGGAATCACACCACCAAGACGCGAAGAGAACGGATTCCGCCCCCTTGCCGGGCCAGCGTGCTTTTGGGCCGGCGCGCGTCTCCGCTTCAAGAACCGCCGATGTCCGTCTGGGCGTCACCGGCCAGGCGATGTTCAATGGTGGTCAGGAAGTGTTGTTCGTCGAGGATCGGCTTGGTGATGTAGTCGTTGAACCCCATGGCGAGGTATTTCTCGCGGTCTCCCGTCATGGCGTGGGCGGTGAGGGCGATGACGGGCACGTCGCGCAGATGACCGTCGGCGCGAAGGCGGCGCAAGACTTCCGTGCCGTCCATTTGCGGCAGCGAGATATCGAGCAACACCAGGTCCGGCTTCTGGGTCTTGAATGCGGCCAGCGCCTCAACGCCCGTTTCGTAGGCGGTGACTTCGTACGCGTTCTCCAGAATGACGCGCACCAGCAACTGGTTGTCCGGATTATCCTCGACGACAGCAATCTTTTTCATAATCACCATCCCACCCATGGGAGACGAGCCTCAGCCGGCCGGCGGCTTCCGGTCCATCATCCGCCACCCCTCGGCGGGCGAGTGTCTCAACAGTTCGTGCAGGACACGTTTGAGTTCTTTTTCCAAATCCTCGGCCTTTTGAAGAACCGCCTGGGCCTGCTGGCTAAGGCGCAGGTTCTCCCTCGATCCCAATTCCTTGACGGTACAGACGACGACGGGCATCTGGCGATAGCGGACATCGTTCCGAATCCGGTTGAGGAACGTCATCCCATCCATGACGGGCATCAGCAGGTCCAGGGTGATGAGGTCGGGCTGGATCTCCCTCGCCATGCGAAGCCCCTCCTCACCCGAGCCGGCTGTGACAACGCGACAGCCGGATTCCTCGATGATGTGCGCCAGCAACAGACGCGCATCCGGCTCGTCGTCGATGACGAGGACGATTTTCAATTTCAGGCCGCTCCACTCATGCAGGGTGCGGCCGTGCACGGTGGTGAACCCTTTGACCGGCGGCTGGGCCGCGACGGGCGGAACGAGGTCGGTCCGACTTCCCGGGCGCGCCTCGGAACGTCCCAGGACGATGCTGAAGGTGGATCCCTTGTCCGGCTCGCTGGCGACCTCGATGCGGTAGCCCATGAGCTGGCAGAGGGCCTGCGAGATCGTCAACCCCAGGCCGGTGCCACCGTACTTGCGCGCGGTGCTGACATCGGCCTGCTGGAAAGCCTCGAAGATCATCCCCAATCGTTCCTTGGGGATGCCGACACCGGAATCGGCGACGTCAACCCGCGTGGGACGACCCGTGGCGGGGTCGGTGACAACGCGCACCACCACCCGTCCCTTGTCCGTGAACTTCAGCGCGTTGCCGACGAGGTTGATCAGAACCTGCCGGAGTTTGCCGCCGTCGGTCTCGATGGGGGCGACGGTGGAAGGCAATTCGGCCACGAGCCGGACACTCCGGCTGCGAACCTGTCCCTCCATTTGCGAGAGGACCTCGCGAACCATCACATCCAGCCCCACCACGGTGATTTCGAGGTCCACTTTGCGGGCTTCGATCTTGGACAGGTCCAGGATCTGGTTGATGAGATTGAGGAGGTGTTTTCCGTTGACGGTGATGCGCTCCAGGAAGGTCATCTCGTCCTGCCGCAGATTCTGGTGCTTGTTCTTGAGCAGGATGTTGGCGAAACCAATGACGGAGTTCAGCGGGGTGCGAAGCTCATGGCTCATATTGGCCAGAAACTCGCTCTTGGCGCGATTGGCCTCGACGGCTTCGCGGGTTCGCTCCACGACGCGCTGTTCGAGGGTCTCGTTGAGACGGGTCAACTCCTCCTGCGCGCGGATGCGTTCGGAGATCTCCTGCCGGAGGGCCACGTTGGTCTGGCTCAGGGCGGTTTCGCGTTCCTCGATGCTGGCCAGCATCTGGTTGAAACCATGGGTGAGCGTGCCCAGTTCATCCTGGCCGGGAATCTCAACGCGAATGGAGTAGTCCTTCTTCTCCGAAATGGTCCGGGCCGTGGCGGCGAGCTCGAGGATCGGTTTGGCGATGAGCCGTTGCAGGAAGGCGGAAAGCATCCAGGCCACGAGCAAGGCGGCCATGAGCGCCATCAGGACCACCCGCGCGTACAACCCCAGACGGGCATACATGGCTTCGAGGTCGGCCTGGACGTAGATTGTGCCGACCTGTTGTTTGTTTTGAACGACGGGGCGGAACAACGTCAGGTGGTCCCGGGCAAACACATAACCGTCCAGCCCCGGCTTGTCGGGAAAGACCACCTGGGTGTTTTCGCGGACATACTGGGCGAACAACGTATTGTCCTTCGCGTACAGACAGGCGCAGATGACATGCGGTTCCACCTTCAGGGCGCTCAGGGTCTCGGCGGCGGCGGCCGGGTCGTTGAACACCAGGGCGGCGGTCGTGTTGTAGCCGATGCCGTTGGCCAGCACGATCAGCCCGTGGGCCATGTCCCGGCGGAAGGTGACGACCTCGGACACCATCAGGATGACGCAGGCCAGCGACAGGGCCATGGCCGTGGTGAGCATGACCGCCAACGACAACTTCCGTTTGATGGGCAAATCACGAAGCCATCGCATATCAACCGCCCTCCTTCTCGCGCCGGGCGCCTACCACCGTTGCCAGCCTCAGCAGTTTGGAACTGATCTTCAACCCGTTGTGCTCTGCCACGTCCGTGTTGATCTCAAACCGCACCCGGGCACCTTGAACGCGGAAATTGATGATGCCGCCGCTTTGTGCAAACTGGTCGATCTCCCCCACCGTCAGGATGTTGGTCCCGGCCAGTTTGGAAAAAATCCTGGTGAGCCGCCCCTTCTCCGACCGGCTGATGAAAAGAAGATGGCAATCCTTCAAGTCCTCCACCTGCCGGGACCGTTTGACCACCACGGGCCGCTCCTTGACCCTCTCCCCGCGAATCGTCCGGTTGAGGATCTCGCCAAACGGATCCTCGCCAAGGATGCCAATCACCACCGGGGACGTCGGCGAGGCAAACACCTGGGACGGCCAGTCCACATACTGGACGAAGTTCAGCAGGAAGGCCGCCTTGACTTCATACTCGCCGACGACCGGTGCCTGGGCGTGGGCCGGCCACAGGCCCGACATTCCCCCGGCCAGGGCCGCCCATAACGCCAGCGTCCTGATCGCTCCCCGGGGCGAGCGAACAGCCCGCGGGCCCGCCGGACGCCCGGCCGGCCAACCGCATGGCCTCATTGGTTGCACCGTTGCCAAATGGTACCTTGTGTCTAGAAATTGACCCGGCAGCCCAGGACGCCACCGAAGGTTTCCTGGGCATACGGCACGCCGTAAATGCCACCCAACGCGTAGTGGTTGTCGGTGATGTTGTTCAGCTTGGCGAAGACATCGACGTGTTTGTTCAGGACCCACAGGACATACAAATCAATCTGGTAGGGCGTGCCCAATTCCGCGCCCAACGAACCGGCCCCGACATTTTCGGGCGTGGACCGGATGACGAGGCTGGGCGTGACGAAAAGGTTCGGCAGCACCGCCCAGGTCAGGCCGAGGCGTCCGTTGTGCTTGGAGATGCCCTCCAGGCCGGAGATCGCGCCGTTGTTGTTCAACTGAAACTGGGTGTACGAATACGAAAACCAGGGCGTCACCGGGCCGAGCTTCGCGCGGCCGTAGAAATCCACGCCATCGGTGGTGCTGCTGCCGCCGTTGGCCGAATGGACCAGTTGGATGGGGTTGCCGCTCTTGTCATACACCACCGACTGGACAACGTTTTGCGGCAACCCGCGATCAGCCTGAAGAATCAAGTTGTTCTGCTCCCCATAATAAAACGCCAGACCCAGCAAATAGTTCTTCCGGGCGTATTCGAAGTCCACCTCGTGCGTCGTGGAGGTCTCCGGCTGCAGGTTGGTGTTCGGGACGCTGATCTGCGTGGTGTTCTGGTACACCACGTATTCGGAATACGGCGAGGGGGAGACATAGGCGGTGCTGTAGGTGTACTTCGCCGTCACCTCGTCGGTCACATTCCAAATCAGGCCGGCGCGCGGCGTGAAAGAGATCTCGTCAATCCGCGAATCCTTGTCGAAGCGGACGCCACCAATGAGCTTCAGGTTCTCCAGGACCTGCCAGCCGCTCTCGAGATAGCCGCCAAAGACGTAGTACTGCTGCTCGTAGAGGGCGGGAACGTAAATGAGCGGGCCACCCTTGGTCAGCGAATAGCAGAACGGGGCGCCGGCCTGCGCCGCGATGTCCCCGATGGTACCGTCGGTATTGGCGCCGCCCTGGACGGTGCATTTCGGCACGACGTCGTAATAGGCCGCCGACAGGCCCGCCAACAACGACAGGTCCTTGGTGACGTCCACCCGCAGGGTTTCCTCGATCGTGTAGGAGTAACTCAACCCATACTTGAAGTCGTTCATATTCCATCCATAGGGCGGCGGGTTCGGCACGGTCTGCCACACGTAACGGCTGGACGGGTCGATCTCATACCGGTTGAACGTCACGGAGGAATCCAACTGGATATTATCGCTGATGTGGGTCGTGTACTTGGCTTCGGCCACGATGGAGAAATCCTCCCACACGGCCTGTTCGAGGTAGCCGAAGCTCGGCGTACCGAACCCCTCCGAACTGCTGCGGCGGGAATCCCGGTACCAGACCTGGAAGGAGAAATCGCCTGCATCGAGCCTCGTGAAGGTGTTCAACCCGTAATCCTCCCGGGTGGGAGTGGTTCCCTGGTTACCGCTGTTGAGGGCGTTGACGCGATAGGGCTGCCACGCGTTCGGATACGCCTTGTCCAGCGAGGTCAGGTCGGAATCGTGGTATTGCAGGTAGCCCGTGAGGCTGATGTTGTTGTCCTTGTCGAACACCTTGCCAAACGTGGCCCAGGCGTCGCGCTCGTTGTTCCAGCCGCCGTCGAACCCCGCCTCGCCGTGCAGGCCCTCGACCGGCTGCTTGGTCTTGACGTTGATCACCGCGCTGGCGGCGTCGCGGCCGTAGAGCGTGGACCCCGGCCCATAGACCACCTCGATTTGCTCGGCATCCCGCACGCCGAAATCGCTGCGGAAGGGGAAATTCTCGCCGCCGGGAGGATTCACGCGCATGCCGTTGACCAGCACGACAATCTTGTTGTTGCCGACGATGCCGCGCACCGGCACCTGGGTGCCTATCGTCATCGATGTGGAAGGCTACAAGCAGCGGTGAGCTGGGAATAGCCGCGCAGCTTGATGTCATTCTTGTCGATGACATAGGTCATGCCCGGGGTCTGGGTCGTCTTCTCCTCCCACTTGGAAGCCGTGGTGACTTCCTTGACCTGCACGTTCATCAGGTCCTCGAGGCTCAGCTTCTTCAACTCCCCCGTCCCCTTCTCCGCCGCGCCCGTGGCGTCCGTCGGCGTCACCTCCTGCGCCCCGCCCCGGACCATCGAAAACGCCAGCCACAAACCGCACACGCCCATCCGGAAAAAGCCGCCGCCTTCCCACGAGAAACGGCGCCCGCCTCCCCGCCGACCCTTGCGGTTCCACAAGCTTATTCTCATTTCTGAATCTCCATGAAGTTGATGTCCTGCCCGACGGCCCGACAGCAAGATTCAAAAAATCGCGACTGTATGGAAATCCTGCATCCTGAGGGGGGGATGGTCTCCTGCTTGGTGCACCGTTGTCGCCACGGCACGGCAGGTATCGCACCCCGCCCGATTGTTGTTCTGAAACAACGTCCACGCGCTGGGCGAGTTATGCCACTGCGCTCCCCCCGGATGCAACTTCTTTGTACGTCCTCGCCTAAAGCGAGGGATTGGACTTCGCAGCGTCTTCACGCGCCCGCTGCTGCATCACATCCAGGTAACGGTCGGCCTCTTCGACACTGGCGAAGACGGACTCCTTCGGCAGGGCGTTGGCAATCTCGATGACCTTGCGGATCGGGGGTTGGAGACGCGTCAGCACGCACTTGCCGCCAAACGAGCCCATGGTGCGGGTGGTCTTCATCAGCACGCGCAAACCCATGCTGCTGATATAGTCAAGGCCGACCATGTCGAAGACCAGCACGCGGGTGGAAGGATTGAGCAACGGTTGAAGGCGCGCCTCACATTCGGCGTAGGTCTGGGTGTCCAAACGGCCGCTCAAGGCGACACGCACACGTCCCTGCGGTTGATTTTCAACAATGATGTCCAGCATGACTTTCCTTTCGCTACGCCCGGTTGAACGGGAAGTTTGCACACCGTGATTGCATGGGCGGACCGTTTAAACGTAGGTCTCCTGTAACAAATTCGCAACGCTTTCGTCCAGCATTTCCCGCCGCCGCAATTCCTCGAATCGGGCCAGCAGGTCCTCCACCCGCAGCCGTTGCTTGTCCGCGCCCTCGAACCGGTAGGCCACGGAGCCCCGGTGCATCATGACGATGCGGTCGCCGAGATTGACCGCCTGCTGCATGGAATGCGTCACCATGAGCGTGGTGAGCTTGTGGCGCGTGACCACCTCCTCGGTAATGCGGATGAGCTGGTCGGCGCTCTTCGGATCGAGCGCGGCGGTGTGCTCGTCCAGCAACAGCAGCTTCGGTTTCAGCCACGTGGCCATCAACAGCGTCAACGCCTGCCGCTGGCCGCCGGAAAGGCTGCCGATGGCATTGCCCAGCCGGTCCTCCAGACCCATTTTCAGTTGTTTCACCTGGTCGCGCAGGTCGTTCATCAGCCCCTTCGAGAGCGACCACCCCAGGCCGCGCTCCTGGCCCCGGCGAGCGGCGAGGCGTACGGAGGAAGCCGACCGTGCCTG
>CAZAAF010000219.1:7329-7819 GCA_964482575.1 uncultured Verrucomicrobiota bacterium
GCGATGGACATGTTCGGCGCGGTGCCGGTGAACGGGTTTTGAAAGACGCGGCCGATCAATTTCGCGCGCTGATGCTCCTGCCATCGTGTGACGTCCTGGCCGGCGATGTGAATCGAACCCTCGTCCAGCGGGAAGGCGCCGGCGACGGCGTTCAGGAGCGTGGACTTGCCGGAACCGTTGCCGCCGAGGATGATCAGGAATCCGCCCTCGGGAATATTCACGCTGACGCCGCGCAGGGCGCGGACTTCGTTGACCGTGCCGGGGTTGAACGTCTTGCGGATGTCGCGGATGGTAAGCATGGCTCCTTAAGACTGGGTTTGCGGTCCGGCGATGGACGCGGCGCGTCTCCGGCGTTGCAACAGCCGCGGCAACACCAGCGCCGCGAAGACGAACAGTGCCGTCACCAGCTTGAGGTCGTTCGGGTTCAATCCCCATCGCAGCGCGATGGCCACCAGCAACCGGAACAATACCGAACCGGCGACCGCGCCGT
>CAZAAF010000220.1:0-7807 GCA_964482575.1 uncultured Verrucomicrobiota bacterium
GCGACGCCGATCAACCAACCCCACTGGGTTGCCTGATCTTTGAAGGCCGGTGCGGGAGGCGGGGCCGGTTTGGAGGCCGCCACCTTTGCCTGTTCGAGCTTGGCCAGTTTCTCACGGGCTTCATCAAGTCTGGCTTGCGCCGCCTTCATGTCGGCTTCGCCCTGCTGCTGCAGGGCACGGGCCGATGAGCCGCGGTGCTTGGTATCGAAACTGGCGGCGACGGACGCCCGTCGCAACTGCGCCTCGCTCTCAGCAATTTGTCGCTGCACTTCCGCCTGTTGCCGGTCCACATCATTCATCGGCAAACCCGCTGCGGGCGGCTTGGGAGCGTTGCGCGCTTCCGCCAACACCCGCTGCTGGAGTGCGGTGCGCGCTGCCTGTGCCGCCGCGGCCGTGGCGGGCTCAACGTTGATGGACTTGTCCAGGCAGGCAAAGGCCTCCGCATACCAGCCCGACCGCTCCGCGCGCATCGCCGCCTTGAAATAACTGTCCGGTTCTTCGGACGGCGGACAGGCGATCACCTGCTGGATGTTGGCCAGGCGGACGGTGACCGTACCGGCCGCGCCGATCGTCATCGACACACTGTCGGGGGTTGTCGCCACGGGCCGTCCCAGAAAGAGTGTCCCGTTCTTCAGCACCAGCACGTCCGCCCGCAACGGCAGCACGGCGACGACCAGCCATCCGGCCACGCTCCACCATCGAGCGGACGCCGGCCGCCATCGCATCCTCCAACCTTCGCTCATTGCGGGGAAGGCGGCGCCTGGGGCGTCAGGAAGGGAGGCCGCTCCACCCGAGTGCCCGACTGATCGGTAACCGTGGTCTTCTCCAAGAGTGTTTTCGGCCCCTGTGGCGGCGGACTCTCGCAGCCCGTCAGAACCAGCGTCATCCAGCCGAGTGTAATCACCAGTGATTTCATAAAAACCTCCAGAAAAAACGTTGGAGTTTACCGCACCACCTCCACAAACGCACTCCTAAAAGCACGAGGCGCGCCATTCATAAGAACCGCGCGCCTCGCCAGAAAACCAGATCCGACTTTTCCCACTCCCCGCGGGAATTACTCGTACATCAAGACGTTGGTATTATAACTGTCCAGCGGGAATTCGGGTTTGATGATCGGCCAGTAGCCATCCGGATAGGGCAGATAGAAGAAGCCGGTCTCATAGGCGCCGATGACGCCGCGCCCCACCACCTTGTAAACCCCCTTGATGACACCGTAGCTGTACGCCGCAAAAGGACCGTTGAGCCGGTCTTCCTGGTGAACCGTCAAGAAGAAATCCGTCCAGCCCCACATGAGGTTGGAAACACCGCGCCCCAATTTGCGAACCGCGTCGTCGGCAGACGCCTGCGGCGCGGTTGAAAAACAAACCAATACCGCCATCAACCCAGCCACCACCAACCATGAGCGCGTTTTCATAGGCTTTCTCCTCACTGCTTCCTGACTTCTTTGCCACGCTATGTATTGCCCGCCAAAAAGTCAACACCGAAGACAACCAAAAAACGTCCATTCCTTCAGGCAAAGGGATTATGGCATTTTTCCTCACCGACCGTCGTCAATGGACCAATTACTGCGGATCATGGCCGCCGTGCCCAAGGACTCGAAGGATGTCCCCGCCGGTTCGTAACCTTTATGCGCCAAGTCCGGCAAAGCCGCCGTCTTCAAGTCGAGCTGGTCGGCAAGTTTTCGAATAATGTCGTCGTCCGGCACAAACACATACGCTAGGCCTTCTCCAAATCCGGCGTCGCCAACCCAATGCATCGTGCCAAATCGTCAAGGCCCAGCGCCCGGCCCACACGGGCCTTTCGGATCACATCGCCAAATTCGTCCTCAAGCGGAATCGGTCTCATGTTCAGTTTGGACCCGACACCATAAAAACGGCAGCTTCGCCCGCAACCGTCGCGCCTATGGCGCCGGCCATGGATTGTGCTAGGATGACGGCACACGGCAATGAACATTCATTGGTTGCAACATGTGCCATTCGAGGGGCTGGCGAACATTGAAACCTGGGCCGTGGCCCGCGGCCATCGTCTCACATCCACACAGCTCCATGCAGGTGAGCCGTTGCCGGCGCCCACCCATCCCGACTGGGTGGTTGTCATGGGCGGCCCGATGAACATCTACGAGGAGGACCGGTTCCCGTGGCTGGCGGCGGAAAAGCGATTCATCAAGTCCGCCATCGACGCCGGGAAGGTGGTGCTCGGCATCTGCCTGGGCGCGCAGCTCATCGCGGATGTCCTTGGCGGACCGGTTCGCAGGAACACGCACAAGGAGATCGGCTGGTTTCCGGTCCGCAAGACGGAGACTTCGGCGCGTTCGCGTGTCTTCGAGGCGTTGCCGGCGGAATTTGAGGCCTTTCACTGGCACGGCGACACTTTTGCGGTGCCTCCCGGCGCTGTGCATACACTCCGCAGTGCGGCGTGTGAGAACCAGGCGTTCGTCCACAACGAGAGGGTGGTGGGCCTGCAGTTCCACCTGGAAACAACGCCCGCCAGCGCTCAACTTCTGGCCCGCCATTGCGCCGACGAGCTGGTGGCCGGGCCATTCATCCAGACCGCCGACGTCATGCTGGCGGACGAACAACGGTTCGAGCGAATCCATCAAACGCTGTGGACATTGTTGGACCGGCTCCGGGAGATAAACCCATAAGCCCGGACCCGACCCGGCAGCGCGACGGAGGTTGAAGCCTTCGGGGAACGTGCGTTTCCGCGTCTTGTGTTGAACATGCGCTGCACACTGGCGTTGCCCCTGTCTTCCGTTTACAATCGCCCGCCATGAACGTACATCTCGCTTACGGCAGGACGGGAGTGGATGTGGATTTCCCGGACCGCCGTACCACGGTCATTACGCCGTCTCCCGTCGCCGGATTGCCGGATGAGCGCGGCGCGTTTGTGGAGGCCCTGAAAAACCCCATCGCCGCCAGACCGTTGAAGGAGATGGTGCGGCCGGAAGACCGCATTTGCATCGTCTTTTCCGATATTACGCGCGCCACGCCCAACGAGCGGATTATTCCATGGCTGCTGGCGGAGCTGGAGCAAGGCGGTGCGCGGCGCGAGAACATCACCCTGCTCAACGGGCTGGGCACGCACCGGCCCAATACCAGGGCCGAGCTGGAAAAGCTCCTGACGCCGTCCGTGGTCGCCAACTACCGTGTGGTCAACCACGAGCCCACCAATCCGGAGGCGCTGGCCCGTCGGGGGGTGACGCGCGCCGGCAACGAAATCCTGCTCAATCGCCACCTCGTTCAGGCGGATGTGCGCATCATCACGGGATTCATCGAACCGCATTTCTTTGCCGGTTTCAGCGGCGGACCGAAAGGCATCATGCCCGGCGTGGCCGGCCAGCGCACCGTCGAACGCAACCACGGCGCTGCCATGATTGGAAATCCCCATGCGACGTGGGGCATCACGTTTGGCAACCCGCTCTGGGAGGAAATCCTGGAGGTGGCGCAGACCGTCAACCAGCGGCTTTTCCTCGTCAACGTCACGCTGAACGAAACGAGGCAGATCACACGCGTGTTCGCCGGTGACCTCGTGGAGGCGCATCGGGCGGGGTGTGCGTTCGTCAAACAGACGGCCATGCAACCGGTGGACGCGCCGTTTGAAGTCGTGGTGACCACCAACAGCGGCTATCCGCTCGACATGAATCTCTACCAGGCCGTCAAGGGCATGTCCGCCGCGGCGCGCATCGTTCGGCCCGGCGGCGCCATCCTCATCGCCACCGAATGCAGCGATCCGCAGGGCCAGGGCGGGCCCTTCTATGACCTGCTCCAGCAACGTGACGGGCCGGAAGGCTTGCTCCAGTTGATCAACTCACCGGGCTTTTGCCGCGCGGAGCAGTGGCAGGTTCAAATCCAGGCGATAATTCAACAGAAGGCGGCGGTGTCGGTCTATTCGTCCCTGCCGGCGGAGTTTGTCCGGGGCGCCCATTTACAGCCCTGCACGGATATTGCCGCCACGGTGCGTGACCTGCTGGCGCGCGCCGGGGACCAGGCACGCGTGGCGGTGTTGCCGCAGGGACCGTTGACGATCCCGTATTTGCCCGGCGCGTGAAGTTGCCTACGGCGCGGGATTGTCCGTCCAGCGTCTGCGGTCACTGAGCAGCATCATGTGGATGCCGCTCGAGAGATCCTTGATGTTCGCGGTCCCGGACACCTGCCAAGGAACCGGGGTCAGTTCATTGCCGACGAATATCCGGCCGCTCTGGAGCGGGAAGGTCCTAGGAAAATCCAGGAACCCGAGCACGGACGACCACGGCCGCCATTCGCCAATCAGGATGTCCGTCAGCAGGCGGCTGTTGAGCGTGACCGGCGTCAGCAACATGGCGGCGACGTGTTTCTCCATGTTGATCTTGTAAAACTGTTCGACCGTATAGGGCAGCCAGACGCACCGCCGGTCCCCATACCAGGCCACGGCCCACGGTTGATCGCTGACCATGAGTTCCGTGGATTCCAGACCGCCGGCGATTTTTTCCAACACCGGGGGATGATAGGGTGGATACGGCAATCGATTGACGGGTGCGGCCACGCGCATCACGGTCGGAGAAACCGCTGCCAGGGCGAGAAGCACAATCGCGGCGTGCCGGTGCAGCAGTTCGCCGCTTCGCAACGCGTCGATCCAGACACAAATCATCGCCGCCGAAAACACGGCCATCCACGGCAGTGCAAACACCACCAGGTTGCCGGCTTGAGCCAGCGACTGATCCGGGCGCGGTTCGACGCCGATCGCACACGTCGCCAGAAACAAGGTCAGCGTGCCGCCGGCCGCAAACCATTTCAACTGATTCGCCTGCGTCCGGCGGAATCGATAAAAAATCGCCGCCACGAACGCCACGGCCATGAGAGCCGCTCCACCGATCCATGGACTGTTGGTCCACAAGGCGTAGGCGGTGGTGAGCACTTTGTTTGCAATGACCTTGGCGGCTACATGCATGGTACCAGGGTCCAGCGTCCGCTGCAGCCGGTCTCCCGGCGCCACCCCCGTGCGTTCGAGCACACTGTATTGTGCCAGGCCCAGGACGCCATGAGACACGGTGTAGTTACGCACCAACCAGGGTCCCGTCACTGTCAGGAAGACCAGCCCCATTCCCAGTGCCACCAGCATGCCGCGCCATCCTCCCCACCAACGCCAGCACAACCAGCACACCGGCAGCAACAACCATCCGGTGCTGTATTTCGTCAGGAACGCAAGGCCCATCAACGCGGCCGCCACCAGCGCCAGGACCACCCTCAACCTCGGACGGCTGTTGGATTCATGCCAGCCCGCCATCACCGCCAACACCAGGGTCGCCAGCCCGACCCACGCCATCGCGAGCATGGTGCTCAAACCGGAAATAGCGAACTGGCACGTGGTCTCCGATACAATGAACAACAACGCCGCAATCGTTCCCGCGCGCCGGTCAAATAATCGCTGGCCGATCAAATACACCAGCCATCCATTGAACAGCGCCAGTGGCAGTCCCACGCCGTACACCAGCCAGCAGTCCGGCCCGAACAGTGTAAATCCAACGTCAGAACCCACTTTGAAAGACGTCGCCGGCACCCAGGATAATCCGCCCATCATCAGGCATCCGAAAATTCCCGCGGTATGCCACGGCAAGGTCGCCGCCGACATGCGATATCCCCATACCTGCTGCACCAGGACCAGGAACCAGACGATGGCCAGCACGGCCCACACCATCGGCCAGGAGAACAACATCAGAATGCGCTTCCCCATTCCACCCGCCGCGGGAGTCCCCTTGGCAGGCTCTGCAACGCCGGCCGGCTTCATATCGCCCTTCTGCACGATGTAGAACAACGCGCCAAGCAAGGCAGGGTACACCGGTGGATTCAGAAGATCCGGGTGGTGGTCCAACATCGTGGCACGCGACGCCGTGTGCTCGGTGAGCTGCCACATGCTCAGCGGACGGATGAACTGTGTGGTGAACCCGTCGCCGCGCGCCAGATTGCGGGCCAGCTGCGCCTGATCCATCGCCTCCGCATGATGCAATCCATTGAACTGCGAGGCCGCGTAACACCACAGGAAGACCGCCGTGACCCCCGCCAGCAACAAACCACGGGAGAGAATAACCACCGCCCGCTGCGCGGTGTGTTGTTCTCCCGGCATTTGCAGGGCAAACAATTTCATACTTTCCTCACCAGCTCCCGTGATCCCCGCCATGATTTTCCGGCGGCGGCAGTGGTTTATCACAACCGCGGCATTGTCACAATCCCGAACCGCAACGGAGGTTTTGATTTTGGGGATGGATTCCGTACAAGCCGGGCATTAGGTTGTTTCTGCAACTATGAACTGGCTCGACAAACTTGAACAGCGCTTCGGCCACATCGCCGTGCCCGGACTGATGCGCATCATCGTGATCCTCAATGCCGTGGCCTTTCTGCTGTTGTATCTGCATCCGGACTGGATCCGTGCGCTGGTGCTCGATCCCGAACATGTCATGCAGGGCGAAGTCTGGCGGCTCGTCAGCTATTTGTTCATTCCGCCCATCATGAACCTGCTGTGGGTCGCCTTCGCGTTGTACTTCCTGTGGATGATGGGCGAGGGCCTCGAACAGGAATGGGGGGCGTTTCGGCTGAACATCTTCTACCTCTGCGGCATGATCGGCACGACGCTGGTGGCCTTCTTCCTGGTTCGCGGCCCCGTCACCAACACCGATCTGAATCTCTCGGTGTTCCTGGCCTTCGCCACGGTGCTCCCCGATTTCGAAATCCTGCTCTTTTTCATCCTGCCCGTCAAAGTGAAGTGGATTGGGCTGCTGGCGGCGGCCCTCATTGGGGCGCAAATCATCTTCTCGAGTTATCCGTACAATCTCGTGCCGATCGTTTCGCTTGGCAATTACCTGATCTTCTTTGGCCCTCATTTCTTCCGGCTGGCGAGAACCAACCGCGAAACCGTCCGCCGGCGCACGCAATTCGAGGCCGCGAGCCACAGCGAGGTGGTGGAGACCCGGCACCGTTGTGCCGTCTGCGGCAAGACGGAAGTGGATGATCCGGAGCTGGAGTTTCGCGTGGCTGAGGACGACCAGGAATACTGCCGGGTGCACCTGGCCCAGGCGGGTGCGAAAAAGATGTAATCATCTGCCGCGGCCGGCTTGGTGCTGCAAACTCGTGCTGGACGTTCGCGGCAGTGTCTGTTCAACTCGCAAGCTGGCACATGGACCCGTCGAAACCAACTCGCGCGCGGCAGTGGGTCGTCTTTTTTGCCGTCACGCTGGCCATCATCACCTACATCGACCGGGTTTGCATGTCGCAGGCGGCCGGGAGCATCCAAAAGGACCTGGGCTTCAACAAAGAGGACATGGGCTGGGTGTTTGCGGCTTTTGCGGTGGCGTACGGCCTGTTTGAAATTCCCGGCGGCTGGATGGGAGACCGCTTCGGGCCGCGGCGCACCCTGTTGCGCGTGGTTCTGTGGTGGTCGTTCTTCACGGCGGCCACCGGCCGGGCGTGGAACCTGGCCTCGATGGCCGTCTGCCAGTTTTTGTTCGGCGCGGGGGATGCCGGCTGCTTCCCGAACCTGAGCAAGGCCTTCACCATCTGGCTGCCGTCGCGCGAACGGCTGCGCGCCCAGGGCATCATGTGGCTGAGCGCGCGTTGGGGCGGGGCGTTTACGCCGCTGCTGGTTGTGTGGGTGCTGAGCTTCACGACTTGGCGCAATGCATTTTTGATGTTCGGCCTGCTCGGTGTCGTGTGGGCGTTTTTCTTTTATCGGTGGTTCCGCGACCATCCGAACAAACATCCGGCGGTCAACGCGGCGGAGCTGGCGCTGCTCGACGGCGCGGAGAAAAACGCCGCCCATCACGGCGACGTGCCGTGGA
>CAZAAF010000221.1:0-7798 GCA_964482575.1 uncultured Verrucomicrobiota bacterium
GGGTCGAGGCAACGAGCGAATTGCCGTAAGCATATGAACTCGAACCAACGCCCGCCGAGCCACCGGCCACCAGCGAGCCTCCGTTGAGAATCATCAATCGGTTGGACTGCCCCGCCAGATAGAACCAGGTGCCGATGTTCCAAATGGAGCCAGGGTCCGTTATCAAAACCAGATTGTTGCTGACTTCGTCGGAATCACCAATGAAGCTGTACGTGGCGGCGGTCAGCCGGCCGCCATTCGCTATCGTCACAGTGTTGCTCGATCCGCCAGCGCCGATGGTCAAGACAGAGCTGTTATACCAAACCGAACCGGGATCCGAGACCAAGACCGAATTATTGTCAGCACTGAGCCCGCCGCCAACCTGACCAAATTTATCAAAGACCTGGCCGCCATTGGTCACTACCAAACCGTTGCCAGCGCCGTAGCTGCCAACATACAGGGTGTCGCTGTTGGTCCACACGGAACCGGGACCTGTGACTTGAACCACGTTGTTACTGGCGCCGGTGGTGTCGCCGATATAGGCGGAGCTATCCACCACCCGTCCGCTGTTGGCGATGGAGAGGGAATTGAAGGAACCGTTGTATCCAATATCCACACTGTACAAAGTGTTGCCAATGCCGTTGCTCCAACACGAGCCGGCGCCAGTGACGACCACCGCGTTGTTGCTGGCACCCACGTCATGGCCAACGAAGCCAACCCCGCCATTGACGGTACCGCCATTGGCAATCGTCAAACTGTTGCTGGAGCCACTGTAGCCGACAAACAGAAAGTTGTTGCTCCAGCGCGAGCCGGCATCCGTCACGACCACGGCGTTGCGGCCGGCACCCGGGTTGTACCCTATGTACCCGCTGACGTCGCTCACGCCGCCGGCATTGGCAATCGTCAGACTGTTGCCGGAGCCGCTGCAGCCGATATACAGGTAGCGGTTGGTCCATGCCGAACCGGCGCCGGCAACCACGACCGTGTTGTTGCTGCCAGAGCCATTGTTGCCGACAATGCCGTAACCACTCCCCCATGCCTGCGCGCCGTTGGTGATGAGGAGGCTGTTGGCGCTGCCGCTGTTGCCTACGACGAAGTCGTTGTAGAACCGGTTGGTGCCTCCCAAGAGGTTGAGCGCCGCACCGCCGCCGGTGTCGCCCACGACAAAGGCGGAGCCGTTGCTGATGACGGTGCCACCGCTGGCGAGCGTGCCGCCGTTGAAGGCGACGACGCTGTTGGCGCCGTTGGTGACCAGCAGGGAACTCACATTCATCACGCCGCCGCTGAGGACGAGCGTGCCGAGATCGTTGAAGTTCGTCAGGTTCGCCGTACCGCCGGTGATCGTCCAGGTGCCAGGGTTGGTCGCCACATTCACGTCATGTTCGCCGCCGGTTTGCAGGACGGTGGCGCCGGCAAGATTCAGGAAGGTGACGTCCATGTTCGTGCCGCTGTTGAGGACGAAGCTGCCGGAGTTGGTGAAGACCAGCGGATCGAACAGACCGCCGTTCTGAATGAACGCGCCCTGATTGTTCATCTGCAACGGCACCAGCACGGTGCCGGCATTGAGGGTGAACGTGCCGCCCACGGCGTTGGTGAAGGCGCTGGCGACGGACAACGTGCCGCCATTGACCGAGAACTGGCCGGCGTTCAGCACCGTGGGGCTCGCCAGACTGGCCGTGCCTGTGCTGACGAGGGCCGCGTTCGTATTGACCCGCAGGCCGTTGGCAAACGAGCTGGCGCCGCCCGTCAACCCGAGTGTGGCCGATTGGAGGCCATCGCCGACCACGAAGGTAACGCCGTTGGAAACGAGCGTGCCGCCGCTCTGGAGCAGCCCCGCATTGAAGGTCATGACGCTGCTGGCGTTGTTGGTGAGGTAAAGCTGATTGACGATCACCGTGCCGCTGTTCAGCACCAGCGCCCCGTTGCGAATGTCGAGCGCGCCGGTGCCGGCAGCATTGGTGACCATGAGGCTGCCACTGGAGACGGTAATCTGGTTTTCAGCAGCGGTCGTGAACTTACTGACGATGACATTGCTGGCGACGACTGAGCCACCATTGGCAATGACAAGGCGGTTGCTTGAACCTGAGTTGCCAACGTAGAGGGTTGAACTGTTATTCCAAATGGAGCCCGCGCCAGTGACAGTGACTGCGTTGTTGCTGTCTCCAGAACTAAAGCCGAGATAGCAAAGGGTGTTGAAGACCTGACCGCCATTAGCAATGGTGAGCGTGTCACCAAAGCCATAAGAGCCGATATAGAGGGTATCGTTGCTCCAGAGCGAGCCGGAACCGGTAACGATGGCTGCACACTGGTTGCGATCCACGCCAGCCCAACCATGGGATATCACGACGCCACCATTGGTGACTATCATCGTATTCCCTCCGCCAGAAGTGCCGATTTCCAAGGAACCTTTGTTATTCCAAACAGAGCCGGGACCATCCACTAAAACCCAATTGTTGGTTGAACTCGCGAAAAAACCGATAGAGCACCCACTATCGAAGACTTGGCCACCATTTGAAATCGTCAAGCTATTGCCGGACCCGGACCACCCGAGATAAAGACTACCGCCGCTGTCGTTGGTCAAAACAGAGCCACCACCCGTTACCACCAGTGAGTTGTTGCTGCTGGCAACGTCATAACCAACGTAAACAGCGTAGCCGTAAAGTGTCGCCACGCGCCCGCCGTCAGCAACGGTCAGCGTGTTGAACGAACCGGTGTTGCCAACCAGAACACTGCCTCCCACTGCGATCAGTTTGGAGGCATCACCGGTCACCAACACGGAGTTGTTGTTGCTCCAAGCACCGATCTGCAAATTGCCACTGCCATAATTACAGTTGTCGAACACCGTCGCTCCGCCCTTGATTGTCAGGTTGTTGGAACTCCCGTAATTGCCAATGCAAAGGCTGGCACTATTGGACCAAACAGAACCACTACCACTGATGATAGCGCTGTTGTTGGCCGCCGAGGCGGCAAAGCCGATATAACCCGTACTGCTGAACACTTGGCCGCCGTTGGCGATGGTTAATCGGTTGAACGCACCGGAATTGCCGATGTAAATGATGCCAGGGTACGATGTGCCATTCGTCCACACGGAGCCCGCACCGGTAACCGTCACGGCATTGTTGCTGGAGATGGCGGTATTGCCAATGGCGCTCCAAGGCGCAAATTCCAGCACACTCAGCACACCACCGTTGGTGAGGATGAGGGCATTCAACGCGCCATTACTGCCGACAAAAAGGCCGCTGGAAATGCTGGAGGTGGTACCGTTCAGCGTATTCGTAACCCCGGATTCCGCCGACGTCCTCGGCTCAGTAACGATGGCAAGGGCCGCAATCAGCCAGAAAAGAGTTCTTCCACCAACGAGCGTTGGGCTTCGGAAATCGATCCGAAGATTCTCCCAGTCCATCAAGAACCGCCAGAAACAGGAAACAACCTGTGCCCTGAACAGAGCCATCCTAGAATATTCGTCGTGCCGCCTTTTCACTAAAAAACCTCCCTTGGTCGCCAAGCAGACAGGAAGTTTATGCACGCGTTGTCGTCAATGCAATGCTATTTGCGCGCAAGCGGCCATGGAACCGGGTTGAAATGCGCGCGCGGGCTTGCTAGGTTGGCGGACTTTATGGAAAGCGAATACCTCAAGACTGTGCGCCAGCGCGTCGTCGTCTTCGACGGCGCGATGGGCACGTGCATCCAGTCGCGCCGGCTGCGGAAGGAGGACTTCCTCGAAGGCCGCGAGGGCTGGAACGAGGGTCTGGTGCTCTCCCGACCCGACGTCATCCGCGGCATCCATGAATCGTTCCTGGAGGTGGGCTGCGACGTGGTGGAGACCGACACCTTCGGCGGCTCCCGCCTCAAGCTCGGCGAATACGGCCACGGCACGGCGGAGGATGTCCACCAGTTCAATTTCACCGCCGCCCAACTCGCCCGCGCCGCGGCGGACAAGTTCGCCACGCCGGACCGGCCGCGGTTTGTCGCCGGGTCCGTCGGCCCGTCCGGCATGCTGCCGAGCACGGACGACCCCGAGCTGGGGAAGATCACGTTCGACGAACTGGCCGCGCTCTACGCCCAGCAGGCCAAGCCGCTGATCGAAGGCGGCTGCGACCTGCTGTTGATCGAGACGTCGCAGGACATGCTCGAGGTGAAGGCGGCCATTGCCGGGTTCCGCCAGTGTTTCCGCAGCCTCGGCTGCGGCGTGCCGATCCAGGCGCAGGTGACGCTGGACGTGACGCAGCGGATGCTGCTCGGCACGGACATCGGCGCGGCGATGACCACGCTGGAGGCGTTGCGCGTGGACGTCATCGGCCTGAACTGCTCCACCGGCCCGAAGGAGATGCGCGACTCGGTCCGCTTCCTCTGCGAGCACTCGCGGCTGCCGGTCAGCGTCATTCCCAACGCCGGCCTGCCGGAGAATCGCGACGGCCAGGCCGTCTATCCCGAAACCCCCGCCGATCTCGCCCGGCACCTGCGCGAGTTCGTGGAGGAGTTCGGCGTCAACATCGTCGGCGGCTGCTGCGGCACGACGCCCGACCATCTGCGCGCCGTCATCGAATCCCTCCGCGGTGTCACCCCGAAGAAACGGACTCTCGCCTAGGTCCCGGTCACCCATCACCCCAAGTCTTTCACTCGTCACTCGTCACTCGTCACTCGTCACTTCTCACTTTTCATCTTCCCATGTCTTTCACCCCTTACGTCTCCAGCGCGATGAAGCGCGTGGCGCTCGTGCAAAACCCGGCGCCGACGATCATCGGCGAGCGCGTCAACGCGCAGGGCTCGCGCAAGATCAAGCAGTTGCTGCTGGCGGACGATTACGCCGGCATCGTGCAGGTGGCCCGCCAGCAGGTGGAGAACGGCGCGCACCTGCTGGACGTCTGCGTGGCGGTGACCGAGCGCAGCGACGAGGCGGCCCAGATGCGCACGCTCGTCAAGAAGCTCGCCCAGAGCATCGAGGCGCCGCTGGTGATCGACGCGACCGACCCGAAGGTGTTCGAGGCGGCGCTGAAGGTATATCCCGGACGCGCGGTGCTGAACTCCATCAACATGGAGAACGGTCTGGAGCGCATCGAGGCGGTCTGCCCTATCGCCGAGGAGCACGGGACGGCGCTGGTGGCGCTGACGATCTCCAAGGACGACGGCGGAATGGCCAAGACCGCCGACCTGAAGTTCCGCATCGCCGAGAAGATGGTGAACCTCGTCACCCGGCGCTGGCGGATCGAGCCGCACGACCTGATTTTCGACGCGCTCACGTTCACGCTGGCCACGGGCGACGCCGAGTATCGCAGTTCGGCGATGGAGACCCTCGAGGGCATCCGCCGCATCAAGACCGGCCTGCCCGGTGTGCTGACCTGCCTCGGCGTCTCCAACATCAGCTTCGGTCTCGGCAAACCCGCCCGCGCGGTGCTCAACTCCGTCTTCCTCCACCACTGCGTGCAGGCCGGCCTCGACACCGCCATTGTCAACCCCGCCGAGATCAAGCCCTACGCGGAAATCTCGGGCGAGGAGCGCGCGCTGGCCGATGACATGGTGTTCAACCGGCGCGCCGACGCGCTGCCGCGGTTCATCGCCTATTTCGAGCAGCAGAAGACCGTGGTGGCCGCCGGGCCGTCGAGGGAGGAGGAGGAACTCGCGAAGCTCGATGCCGCCGGCCAGATCCACTGGCGTATCGTCCACCGCAAGCCCGAGGGCGTGGAACCGCTCATCAACGAGGTGCTCTTCGGCGCGGCGGACGCGGAAACGGCCGCGGCGGATTTCCTCGCGCAGAAGCCGGTCGATGCGCGCGCGGCGTTCGCGGCGGTGAAGCCGCGGTTCCGGCGCGAGCCGGTGGACGTGCTGAACAACGTCCTGCTGCCGGCGATGAAGGAGGTCGGCGACAAGTTTGGCGCGGGCGAGCTGATCCTGCCGTTCGTGCTCCAGTCGGCCGAGGCGATGAAGCGCTGCGTTGCGCACCTGGAACAGTTTTTGGAGAAACAGGAGGGCACGACGAAGGGCAAGGTGGTGCTGGCGACGGTGTTCGGCGACGTGCACGACATCGGCAAGAACCTCGTCAAGACCATCCTCAGCAACAACGGGTACACGGTGATCGACCTTGGCAAGCAGGTGCCGGTCTCGACAATCATCACCAAGGCGCAGGAGGTGCAGGCGGACGCCATCGGCCTCTCGGCGCTGCTCGTCTCCACGTCGAAACAGATGCCAATCTGCGTGCAGGAGCTGCACAAGCAGGGCCAGCAGATTTCCGTGCTCATCGGCGGCGCGGCGATCAACCGCAATTTCGGTTTCAAGACCGGCTTCGTGGACGAGGCGCGCACGCAGGCGTATCCCGGCGGCGTGTTCTACGCGAAGGACGCCTTCGAGGGCCTCGCGTGGTGCGACAAGCTGGCGAACGCGGCCACGCGCGCCGACACCATCGCGGCGCAGCAGCAGGCCGCCCGCGAATCGCTCGACATGATCCGGCGGCTGGAACAACAGCGGGCCGCCGCGGCCGGCCGCCCGCGCGCGTTGCGCAGCCGGGTGGCACTGGGCGTGGAACCGCCCTCGCCGCCGTTCTGGGGCTGGCGCACGGTGCCGTACGTCAACCCGCGCGAGATCTTCCCGCTGGTGGATCGCAAGACGCTCTTCCTGCTCCAGTGGGGCGCGTCGAAGGAGAAGGACAAGGAACGGCTCATCAAGGAGAAGTTCGAGCCGATGCTGCAGCAGCTCGAGGACGAGTTCCTCGCGGGCAACTACCTGACGCCCAAGGCCATCTACGGGTATTTCCCGTGCGCCAGCGAGGGCGACTCGCTCGTCATCTACGAGCCGCGCGAGGCCGCCGAGGGCGTGCCGCTGGCCGACCTGACGGAGGTGGCGCGATTCAACTTCCCGCGCCAGCCCGCCGGGGGCCCGCAGAGCCAGGACCTGTGTCTGGCGGATTATTTTGCGCCGACGCCGGCGTTCGCGCGGCAGCTCGGCGTCGCCAGCGACCGCTGCGACGTGCTGCCGCTCCAACTGGTCACCGTCGGCCCGCGCGGCACGGAGATCTGCGACGCGTTGAACGCGAAGAACGACTACACGCGCAGCTATTTCGTCCACGGCCTCTACGTCGAGTCCGCGGAAGGCGTGGCGGCGTGGATGAACGACCGGGTCCGGCGAGAGCTGAAGCTCGGCGACCGCCGCGGCCTGCGGTACAGCTTCGGCTACCCCGCCCTGCCCGACCTTGCCGAACAGGAGAAGCTGTTCCAGCTCATGCCGGTCGTGAAGGAACTCGGCGTCGAGTTGACGGAGGGGCATCTGCTCAATCCCGAGGCGAGCACGGCGGCGATCGTGCTGCATCATCCCGAGGCGACGTATTTCGTGATCTAGGCGGTGCGCCCCGGTCGAGCCGCGGTTGCCGTCCAACCCGTGTGGAAAAGCATCCGGCAGGGCCGGACCCCGAAAGCGTTCGGGGCCGGCCGGACGTTCCAAACCAAGATAACGCAACGTCCTTTCGAGACCGTCGGCGGTGTGCCCAGGGGTCGCGTCCTACCTACCACTGCATCAATCCGCCTGAAACCGGAACTCCGGGCGGGGACACGGCCCTTCAAGGGCCGGACGTTCCATGCCAGGTCAACGTGCGTCTGTTCTGAGAATGTCGCATCGCGTCCGGAGGCCGCGATCCACCCAGAGAAAACAGACGGGAGGTGCGGCGTGTTTTCCCGCGGGGTTACTTGCGCAGTTCGATGGAGATCTTCTCGAAGCCGGCCGTGACGGCGGCTTTCATCACCTGCTCCACGCGCTCGTAGTGGATGTCCTTCTCCACGAGCAGGAGCAGGCGCTGGTCCTTCTCACCGCGCTGCGAGAGCCGGTCGGTCAG
>CAZAAF010000222.1:0-7655 GCA_964482575.1 uncultured Verrucomicrobiota bacterium
AGGTCCGCGCCGGGGCCGACGAAGATGATCCCGGCGTCAGCGCACGCGCCGGACAGCTCGGGGTTCTCCGAGAGGAACCCGTACCCGGGGTAGATCGCGCTAGCGCCAGCGCTTGTCGCGGTCTCGACGATCTCGGCCACCGAGGCGTCGAGCAAGCGATAATCGTAGGCTTTCAGCCGAATACGAACACGTTGGGTTTGAGTCTCAGCCATAAATCAAAGAACAGGTTTTAACTGCGCCTCCGGGTGGATTGGTCTCCGCGCTGCTCCAGAATTTGTTTCTGGATGTTCGACGGCACGGGATCGAAATGGCTCGGTTCCATTGAATAACTGGCCCGGCCCTTCGACAGCGAACGAATATCGGTGGCATAGCCGAACATTTCGGCCAGCGGCACCTGGGAGTGAACAGCGACCACATTCTCGCGCGGCTCGATGTTCTGCACGATGCCGCGGCGGCGGTTGATGTCACCAATCAGGTCGCCCTGATAATCCACCGGGGTAACCAACTCCACCTTCATAATCGGTTCAAGAATGATCGGCGAGGCCTGCTTGACCGCTTCTTTCAACGCGAAGCTGCCCGCGAGTTGGAACGCCAGCTCGTTGGAGTCTACGTCGTGGTATCTGCCGTCAAGAATCTCAATATGAACATCCACCAGCGGGTAGCCGGCGAGCACGCCCGTCGTACAGGCTTCTTCGATACCGTAGATGGCAGCCGGGATGTATTCCTTCGGAATGCGCCCGCCGGTGACCTTGTTCTCAACCAGCACGCCTTTGCCGCGCTCGAGCGGCTCAATCTTGATGATGACGTGACCATATTGACCACGGCCGCCGCTCTGGCGGATGAACTTGCCTTCGCCGTCGGCGCCACGGGTAATGGCCTCACGATAGGCGATCTGTGGTTTGCCGGAGTTGGCCTCCACCTTGAACTCGCGGAACATGCGGTCGCGAATGATCTCCAAGTGCAACTCGCCCATACCACTGATGATGGTCTGGCCGGTTTCCTGGTCGGTCTTGACACGGAAGGTCGGATCTTCCTCGGAGAGGCGCTGCAACGCCACACCCATCTTCTCCTGGTCGGCCTTCGTCTTGGGCTCAATGGCCATCGAGATAACCGGCTCCGGGAACGTGGGCGGCTCCAGCGTGATCTCCGCGTCCTCGTCACACAGCGTGTCCCCCGTGGTCACGTTGCGCAAACCGATGATCGCTCCGATATCACCGGAATAGATGCAATCAATTTCCTGCCGCTTGTCGGCCTGGATCTGCAGCAAGCGGCTAATACGTTCGCGCTTGCCGCTGCGGGAATTGTAAATGGTCTGACCTTTTTCAAGTTTGCCGGCATAGCAGCGGAAAAACACCAAGCGTCCAACGAACGGGTCACTCCACAACTTGAACGCCAGCGAAACGAACTTACCCTTGTCATCCGGCGTTGCGTGCTTCTCTTCCTTGGTATGTGGGTCAATGCCCTTGATGTCCGCCACGTCCAGCGGGCAAGGCAGATAATCAATGACCGCATCCACCAAGGGCTGCACGCCCTTCTTTTTGAACGCACTTCCCCCCGCCACAGGCACGAATTTGTTGGCGATGGTCAACCGGCGGATGGCCGCCTTGAGTTCGGCTACCGGCGGATCCTGCTCTGCCAGAAAGTACTCGGCAATCTTGTCGTCGAGGTTGGCAACCGCCTCGATCAACTCATGCCGCAGCTTCTTCGCCTGTTCAACCAATTCCGCAGGAATGTCAGCCGCTTGATAACGCGCACCCTGCTGAGCCTCGTTGGTCTTATCATCCGGCCACAGGTAGGCGCGCTGGTTCACCACGTCGATCGAGCCCTGTAAATAGTCTTCCTTGCCAATCGGCACCAGGATCGGCCAAGCGTTGGCACCCAGCTTCTTGCGAATATCATCCAGCGCGCGCTCGAAATTGGCACCCGTGCGATCCATCTTGTTGATGAAGGCAATGCGGGGAACGCGGTACTTGCTGGCCTGACGCCACACCGTCTCGCTTTGGGGCTGCACACCTGCCACGCCGCAGAACACTGCGACGGCGCCGTCGAGCACGCGCAGCGAACGCTCCACCTCGGCGGTGAAGTCCACGTGGCCCGGCGTGTCGATAATGTTCACGCGGTGCGGCACGTTCGTCCAGAGCTTGTTGATCCCCTCTTCCTGCTTTGGCTTCCAGAAACAGGTGATGGCCGCAGCGGTGATTGTAATGCCACGCTCGCGCTCCTGCTCCATCCAGTCCGTCACCGTGTTGCCGTCGTCCACATCGCCGATGCGGTGGATCATGCCGGTATAGAACAAAATACGTTCGGTCAGCGTCGTCTTGCCCGCGTCAATGTGGGCGGCGATGCCGATGTTCCGCGTATATTCCAAAGGATATTCGCGCTCGACGGCATTTGCTGCCGACAACTTCGCTGTTTGGTTACCTACTTCAGCCATGTTTTCCAATCCTCTGCCTAAAGACAAAAAATTCGCCCGGCCTGCTTCTCTTCCTTCCGCAGCCTTGCCTTTCTAAATTGCACTACCACCGGTAATGCGCGAAGGCACGGTTGGCTTGCGCCATCTTGTGCATATCATCGCGTTTCTTCACCGCATTGCCGGTGTTGTTGTAAGCGTCCAAAATTTCCGCGGCCAGCGCCTCCCGCATGGGCATGGCCTTGCGCCCGTCAGCATAATCCACCAGCCACCGCAGGGCCAGCGACACCTGGCGCTCATGTGGCACTTCCATCGGCACCTGGTAGGTGGCACCGCCAACGCGCCGACTCTTGACCTCCAGCTTGGGCCGGATGTTGTCAATCGCCTTTTGCAAAATCTCGATGGGATTCGTGCTTTCGACCTTCTGGGCGAGCTGTTCAATGGCGCCGTACACCACACGTTCCGCCAATGTCCGCTTGCCGCTGCGTAAAATCTTGCTGATGAGGACACTCACCATCGTGCTGCCGTGACGTGAGTCCGGCTTGATCTCTCTCTTGGTTGCTCGATGTCTGCGTGCCATGTGCTTAATCCGTTTACTTCTTTGCTTCTGCCGCTGGAGCCGCGCCCTTCGCGCCTGCCGCCCCGCCCTTCGGGCGCTTCACACCGTATTTACTGCGGCTGCGCCGGCGCTTCTCCACGCCCGTCGCGTCCAAGGTGCCGCGCACAATGTGATAGCGCACGCCGGGCAGATCCTTCACACGACCGCCGCGCACGAGCACAATGGAGTGCTCCTGTAAATTGTGTCCCTCGTCGGGAATGTAGGCAATGACCTCATAGCCGTTGGTCAAACGGACCTTGGCCACCTTGCGCAAGGCCGAGTTCGGCTTCTTGGGCGTACGCGTCATCACCTGCAAACAGACGCCGCGGCGAAACGGCGCGCCTTCCAGCGCGGGCGCTTTGGACTTCGCCTTCGCCTCGCTGCGTCCTTTACGAATCAATTGGTTGATCGTCGGCATTTTTTCTTATTCAGTTTTCGTTCCGAAACAGAGCGCGCCAGAATATAGAACGCGGCTAATATTTCAAGAAGTTATTCACAGTTTTTTTATTTTTTTATTTTCAGGCCGCCGACTGGCTCTTCAGCAGGGCCGCCGCCTCGGTCAGCGACGGCAACGCCTCCTCCACCGGCTCGCCCAGCAGATTGATCTTGATATTCCGGTGCAACGGGAAACCTGAACCCGCCGGGATCAAGTGGCCCATGATCACGTTTTCCTTGAAACCACGCAGGAAATCCACGCGACCCAAGGAAGCCGCATCCGTCAGCACCCGCGTCGTATCCTGGAACGACGCCGCGCTGATAAAGCTGTCGGTTTCCAACGACGCCTTCGTCACGCCCAGCAGGACAGGCTGCGCCTCCGCCGGCTTGCCACCGGCTTCGATCATGCGCCGGTTCTCATCCTCGAACTCCACGCGCTCAATCTGCTCGCCCCACAGGAACTTCGTATCACCCGGATCCGTAATGCGCACCTTGCGCAGCATCTGGCGCACGATGGTCTCAATGTGCTTGTCGTTGATGGTCACACCCTGCAGGCGATAGACCTCCTGCACCTCGTTGAGCAGGTATTCCTGCAATTCCTGCGGGCCGCACACGTCGAGAATCTCGTGCGGCACCACGGGACCTTCCGTGAGCTGCTGGCCCTTGCGGACGTAGTCGCCCTTCAGCACGATGATCATCTTGCCCGGCGGAATCAAGTGCTCCTCCTCCGCCCCGGTCTTCGGGTCGCGCACGACCAGGTGCCGCTTGCCACGGACCATGCCGGCGAAATCCACGATGCCATCAATCTTCGCAATCTCTGCCGCATCCTTCGGACGTCGCGCCTCGAACAACTCCGCCACGCGCGGCAGACCGCCCGTGATGTCCTTGGTCTTGGCAATCTTGCGCGGCGTCTTGGCCAGCAAGGCACCGGCTGTGACCTTCTGGCTTTCCTTGACGACGATGTGTGCACCGGCAGGAATCGAATAATTCGCCACCACTTGCCCCGTCTCGTCGCGCAGAATCACCTGGGGATGCAGGTCTTCCTTGTGCTCCATGATGACGATGGACGGCATGCCTGTGGCTTCGTCGAGTTCCTTCTTCATCGTCACGCCTTCGATGACGTCGTGGAACGCAACCGCGCCGCCCTTTTCGCAAAGAATCGGCACATGGTACGGATCCCATTGACAGAACACGTCGCCCTTCTTGACCTTGCCGCCGTCGGCAACGGCCAACACCGAACCGATGACAATGTTATGGCTCTCCAACTCGCGGCCATCTTCGTTGCAAACGTTGACCTGGCCGTTTTTGTTGAGGACGATATGCGACCCCTCCTGGCTCTGCACCGTGCGGAGGTCCACATACTTGAGGACGCCGTCGTTCTTCGCCTTGATCTGCGGCTGTTTGAACACCTGGCTGGCCGTGCCGCCGATGTGGAACGTACGCATCGTAAGCTGCGTGCCCGGCTCGCCAATGCTCTGCGCGGCGATAATGCCGATGGCTTCGCCGAGCTTGACCGGCTGGCCCGTGGCCAGATTGCGGCCGTAACAACGGGCACAGCACCCCTCGCGAGTCTCGCACGTCAGCACCGAGCGGATATGCACCTTCTCAAGGCCCGTCTTGTCAATCGCCACCGCGATCTCTTCCGTGATCTCCTGGTCGGCCTTGACGATGATCTTGCCCGTCAGCGGGTCCTTGATGTCGTCCGCCGCCGTGCGTCCGATGATGCGCTCCGGCAACTTGACGATTTCCTCGTCGCCTTCGTAGATCGCTTTGACCCAGATACCCTTGGTCGTGTGGCAATCCTCTTCCGTCGTGATGACATCCTGTGCCACGTCCACGAGCTTGCGCGTGAGATAGCCAGAGTCGGCGGTCTTGAGCGCCGTATCGGCCAGACCTTTGCGCGCGCCGTGGGTGCTGATGAAATACTCGAGCACGCTGAGACCCTCGCGGAAATTCGCAAGAATCGGACGTTCGATGATTTCACCGGAGGGTTTGGCCATCAGCCCACGCATGCCAGCGAGCTGACGCACCTGGACCTTGTTACCGCGCGCGCCGGAATCCGCCATCAACCAGACCGCGTTGTACTCACGCTTCTCGTTGTTGCGCTCCAGTGTGCGGAACATAACACCCTGAATCTGATCGGTGCAATGCGTCCAGAGATCGACGAGCTTGTTGTAACGCTCGCCGTCGGTGATGACACCGCGGCGGTAGTGCTTCTCCACATCGGCCACCTGCTTCTGCGCGCGCTCGATCTCCTCAACCTTCTCCTTCGGGATGATCATGTCATCGATGCCGATGGAGATGCCCGCGCGGGTCGCTTCCGTGAAGCCCAGTTCCTTCAACTTGTCCAGCAACACCACCGTGCGGTCATGCCCGCAAATCTTGTAGCAGCGCCAAATCATGTCGCCGAGCACGCTCTTGCCGACGGGCTTGTTGACGAAGCCCAATTCGGCCGGCCAGATCTCGTTGAACACAATGCGCCCCACCGTGGTCTCGATGGTCTTCTTGGCCGGATCGCCATAGATCGTCGCGCGACCGAAATCCGGGTTCTTGAGCCGGACCACGTCGTGCGTCTTCAGCCAGCCCTCGGCCGCCGCAAAGAATACCTCGTCGCGGTCCGCGAACAGCATCGGCCGCTCCGCGTCCTTCGGACGGGCTCCCAGCCGTGGATTCTGCGTCAGGTAATAGCAACCCAACGTGATGTCTTGCGTCGGGGTCGTGATCGGCTTGCCATTACTGGGCGAGAAAATGTTGTTGGGCGCCAGCATGAGCAAGCGCGCCTCCAACTGTGCCTCCGTCGAGAGCGGCACGTGCACCGCCATCTGGTCGCCGTCGAAGTCCGCGTTGTACGCCGTGCAGACCAGCGGATGGATGCGGATGGCCTCGCCCTCAATGAGCACGGGCTCGAACGCCTGAATGGACAGACGGTGCAGCGTCGGGGCACGGTTCAGCAACACAGCATGGCCCTTCGTGACCTCGTCCAGCACGTCCCACACCTCGGGAACCTCGCGCTCGATCATCTTCTTTGCCGCGCGCACCGTGTGCACCAAGCCGCGCTCCTCAAGCTTGCGGATGATGAACGGCTCGAACAGCGCCAAGGCCATCTTCTTCGGCAGACCGCACTGGTTCAACTTCAACTCAGGCCCGATGACGATGACCGAACGGCCGGAGTAGTCCACGCGCTTGCCGAGCAGGTTCTGACGGAACCGGCCCTGCTTGCCACGCAGCATGTCGGAGAGGGACTTCAGCGGACGATTGCCCGCACCGGTGACAGCACGACCGTGGCGGCCGTTGTCCATCAGTGCGTCCACAGCTTCCTGCAACATGCGCTTCTCGTTGCGAATAATGACGTCCGGCGTCTTAAGCTGCAACAGGTTCCTCAACCGGTTGTTCCGGTTGATGACGCGCCGATAGAGATCGTTCAGGTCCGACGTGGCGAAACGGCCGCCTTCCAGCGGCACCAGCGGACGCAAGTCCGGCGGGATCACCGGCAGTACGGTAAGGATCATCCACTCCGGACGGGCCTTCGACGACATGAAACCCTGCACGAGCTTCAGGCGCTTGCTGAGCTTTTTGCGCACCTGTTTGCTCTTGGTGGTGCCGAGCTGGATTTCCAGTTCCTTGGCCACCTTGTTGAGGTCCACCTTCTGGAGCAACTCGCGCACGCCCTCAGCGCCCATCTTCGCGACGAACTCCGCGCCGTACTGCTCGACCGCCTCGCGGTACTCCATCTCACTCAGGAGTTGCTTCTCTTTCAACGGTGTCTTGCCGGCGTCAATAACGATGTAATCTTCGTAATAAATGACGCGCTCCAACGCGCGCGCCGTCATGTCCAACATCAGGCCGATACGGCTCGGCAGGCACTTAAAGAACAAGATGTGGCTGGCAGGCACCGCCAATTCGATGTGCCCCATGCGCTCGCGACGCACACGCGCCAGCGTCACTTCGACGCCGCAACGATCGCAGATGATGCCGCGATGTTTGATGCGTTTGTACTTGCCGCAGTTGCATTCCCAGTCGCGGGTCGGACCGAAAATGCGCTCGCAGAACAAGCCGCCCTTCTCCGGCTTCAGCGTGCGGTAGTTGATCGTCTCCGGATTCTTGACCTCGCCCCGGGACCAGGAACGGATCGCGGCAGGCGACGCCAGCGTGAAGCCCACCGAATCGAACGCCTCGGACTTTTCCAGTCCCAGCGCCCGACGTGCGGCGTCG
>CAZAAF010000223.1:0-987 GCA_964482575.1 uncultured Verrucomicrobiota bacterium
GCTGGTGGCGTTCTTCCAGTTCCACTCCGTCTCCATGCTTCTGGCGGTGATTATCCTAGTCGTCGGGGTCCGGCTCGTGGACGATTTTGTCCTGATTCCTTATGTGGTGGGACGCTCGGTTCACCTGCATCCGGTGGTGATGTTGTTCGCCATCCTGGCCGGAGTGGAACTGGGAGGATTCCTGGGGCTGATCTTCGCCATCCCGATGACCGTGATTCTCAAAGTGATCCTGTCGCTGCTGCTCCAGAGCCGTCGGGAACGATTCCTCATCCGCCAGGGACATGTCGCCACGTAGGCGGCCTGACAGCAGGAGACCGCTGAAGAACCGCGATGTTGTCCACCCGAGGCCCTGGCACCGGACATGAATTCCAGATTGGTCGTTGCGATTGTCGCCTTGGGACAAGGGGCGTAAGATGTCGGCGATGTTTCTGATGATGTCTCAACACGATTCATATCGCGTCCCGGGGTTCCCCACCCCCGGGGGTTCCCGCGCGTGGGTTCTTGGCGCATGGCTGTTTCTGGCGGCCTGTCTCGCGCAAGCTGCGGAATCTTCATCAACTCCGGCCGGACGCATTGCCCTGGACGAGACGGGCTTCAGTTTCGGCGTGGTGGATCAACAAACCGAAGCCTCTCATGTGTTCACCATCCGCAACACGGGCGCGGGCGTGCTCCGCCTCCTGCAGGTGATTCCCGGCTGCAGTTGCGCCGTCACGGAACTGGACTCGACCGAAATCCCGCCCGGCGGCATCGCCCGGCTGCAGGTCACGTTGTTCAGCGGCACGTACAACGGTCCGCTGAACAAGACGATCTCCATCCAATCCTCCGACCCGGCTCACCCGCTGGCCTCGCAGGCCATCCACGCCGACGTCGCCTACCGCGAACGCAAGCTCCAGGTGCTCCGGGCAGCCATCCAGACGCCCGAAGGATGGCTCACGGCCTTCGGCAGCGTGGATCTGTCCGGCCCGGTGCGTCTCCAGTTGGGCGCCA
>CAZAAF010000223.1:997-7646 GCA_964482575.1 uncultured Verrucomicrobiota bacterium
CCGACCCGGCGCACCCGCTGGCCTCGCTGGCCATCCACGCCGACGTTCAGCCCGTGTTCATTTTCACACCGTCCGTACTCGACCTGGGTCAGTTCGAGCGCGGCCAATCCATGACGCGCGAAGTGACGCTGGCGGATGCAAAAGGCCGGCCGTTCGCGATCAAGGACATCACCAGCACCCTGACCAACCTGACGACGGAAACCGCCCCCATCGATCGCGCCGGCTCCACCTACCGGATCAAGGTGACCATGCCCCCGCAACGCCGCACCGGACCGATGGTGGGCAGCCTCGTGGTCACCACGGATCGCAAGGTCTCCGGCAAAACCGAATTGGTGCTCATCGGCACCGTGATCGGGCCGTTGCGTGTGTCGCCGACCGCGGTGTTTCTGGGCATGGTCGGGCCGGGCGGAATGTTCCCCACGAAACAACTGACCGTGCAAAACACCGGGCCAAAAGCGGTGGACATCCGGTCGATCAATCCCGGCGACACGGCGCTGACGGCCAGCGTGACGACCAATGCCCCGGGGCGAGCTTTTTCCATCGAACTGACCAATGTCAGGCCATTTCCTCCCGGCTGGGTTCGGCGGACGTTGCACGTTTTCACGAGCGACTCCGCCGAACCGCTGGAGGTGTCCCTCAGCGGTATCGTCCGGAAAGAGGCGGAATCCGGCGGAAAATAGCCGCGGCATCACCCGGCAAACGGAGGCGGGGAAACGCACATCCCATCGGGCGGTTTCTTGCCCCTTGCCATTCCGGCTCTTTCTTGCCGGTGCCGTTGACATGCCGGGGCGGGACCGATACATTGGCGCCACTCACTTATGCTTGGCGCATCACTACCGGATTTCACCAGGGATGATCCGTGGAGGATTTTCCGCATCATGGCCGAGTTTGTGGATTCGTTCGAATCCATGAGCAAGGTTGGGCCCGCCGTGACGATCTTCGGATCGGCCCGCACCAAGAAGAACGACCCGATGTATCGCAAAGCGGTGCAAACGGCGCGGCTGCTGGTGGAAAGCGGATACGCGGTCATCACCGGCGGCGGCCCGGGCATCATGGAGGCGGCCAACAAAGGCGCGAACGACGCCGGGGGTGTTTCCGTGGGATTGAACATCCAACTGCCGACGGAACAGAAGCCGAATCCACACATCAACCATCCGCTGAATTTTCATTATTTCTTCACGCGCAAGGTCTGTTTCGTGAAGTACGCCAGCGCCTTCATCCTGTTCCCCGGCGGTTTTGGCACGCTGGATGAGTATTACGAGGCCATCACCCTGATCCAGACGCGGCGGATCGAGCGGTTTCCCGTCGTGATGATCGGGCGCGAGTACTGGCGCGGCCTGCACGACTGGATGCGGCAGACGATGTTGAAGGACGGTTACATCTCCCCCGAGGACCTCCACACCTTCGTCTGCGTGGATGAACCAAAAGAGGCGGTGGACTACATCCGGCATTGGCGCGCCCAGCATGATGCCGCGGAGCGGAAGAAAATGACATGACCGCCCGCTATCACGTCACACGTCTCGACAACTCCCTGCTGGTCGCCACCGCCGAGATGCCTTCGATGCAAAGCGTGTCGCTGGGCATCTGGGTCGCCGTCGGCGGGAGGCATGAGCCCGCGCGGATTTGCGGCGCCAGCCATTTCATCGAACACCTGCTGTTCAAAGGCACGCGCCGTCGCACCGCCCGACAGATCAGCCAGGAGGTCGAAGGCGTCGGTGGCTACCTCAATGCCTTCACCAGCGAGGAACACACTTGTTACTTCGCCAAGGCCAGCGCCGACAAACTCGGCCTGCTGCTGGATGTGTTGATGGACCTTTATCTGGAACCCCGGTTTGACGCGGGCGAGCTTGAAAAGGAGCGCGGCGTCATCAAGGAGGAAATCCAGATGTATCTGGACCGGCCCGACCAGCATGTGCACGAGATCCTCAATGAGATCCTCTGGCCCCGCCAACCGCTGGGCATGCCGCTGACCGGGACGCTCAAGACGATGGACGCCATCACGCGCCGCGACGTGCTGGACTACAAGGCGCGGCATTATACCGGCCACAACACCATCATCACCGCCGCCGGGCCGCTGGAACACGCACGCCTGGTGGAAGCCGTGCGGCCACTGGCCCGGCGTATCCGCCCGGGCCGGCGCAGCCGGTTTTCAGCCGCCCGCGTGATCGGGCGCAGGCCGGTGGTCCGGTTGATCACCAAGGAGACCGAGCAGAGCCATCTGGCGATCGGCCTGCACAGTTTCTCGCGCGCCGACGACCGGCGTTACGCGTTGAAACTGTTGAATGTGATGTTTGGCGAGAACATGAGCAGCCGGCTGTTCCAGGTGGTGCGCGAGCGGCACGGGCTGGCGTATTCGATCCAAAGCTCGCTCAACTATTTCGCCGATGCCGGCGCCATGGTCATTTCCGCCGGCCTCGACAACAAGCGGCTCACGAAGGCGCTCCGGCTGACCATGCGCGAAGCGGCCCGGGCCGCGGCCAAGACACCCTCCCCCGACGAGTTGCGCCGCGCCAAGGACTACGCCATCGGCCAGATGCGGCTCGCGCTGGAGAGCACCAGCAACCAGATGATGTGGGCCGGCGAACACCTGCTAGGTTTTGGCAAGATCTTCGAACCGGAAGAGGTGGTCCAGCGCGTCCAGCAGGTCACCTCCTCCGAAGTGCAACGCATCGCCCGCGATCTGTTCCGCCCGCAGCGGCTGCGTCTGGCGGTCATCGGCCCCACCAAGGATGCCCGGGGGATCGAGCAGACGCTGCACCATCTGTAGCCGCACCGCCGGCAACGATCGCCATTTCGAGCTTGATTGACCGGGGCCGGAGGCCTTTACTAGCGGCCAAGCCAAGGTTGCGAGGTCGTTATGGACAAAGTATTTCTGGTCTATCTCATCTGCTTCGGGGTCGGCTTGCTTTTCACCATCGTCAGCGCCTTCATGGCCGACGTCTTTGGCGGGCACGATCTGCACGTGGACATGAACGGACACGACCTGGGCGGGGCCGACGGCCATGCGGAAGCGGGTTTCGGTTCGCACGACATGCCCGGTTTCTCACCGCTGAGCCCCACGACGATTGCCTCGTTTGTCACGGCGTTCGGCGGCATCGGGATGATCCTCTCCAGGATTCAGGCGACGCAATCCGTCTTCATCAGCGCGCCGTTGGCGCTGTTGGGCGGGTTTGGCATCGCCACCCTCGTGTTCCTGCTGTTCCGCTCCGTGTTCCGCCGGACGCAGAGTTCCAGCGAATCCAAGGTTGCCCAGGTGATCGGGCTGACGGCCACGGTCATCACGCCGATTGCCGCCAACGGCGTCGGCGAGATCGCCTACATTCACGGCGGGAGCCGTTACACCGCCCCCGCCCGCAGCGAAGGCGGTGCGGTTTTCGGCAACGGACAAACGGTGAAGATTATGCGCATCGTGGGCACGCAGTTTTACGTGGCCGCCTCTTGATCCGATTTCCCATTCACGCATCCGACCATTTCCACAACACAAGGAAGGGCTGAAACCATGATCCCCATACACCTCATCGCATCCATCCCGGAAGGCGCGGGTTTTGCGGCCTTCGTGGCCGTCGCAATTGTCATCCTTATTGTCATCAGCGGCACCGTCTGGGCCAGCCGCTATACGAAGGTCGGCCCGAACGAGGTCCTCGTGGTCTCCGGCCGCCGCTACCGCGTCATGGACCCGGGCGGCCAGGTGACCTACCGCGGCTTCCGCATTGTCAAGGGCGGCGGCACATTCATCCTGCCGGTCATCGAGAAAACCGACATCCTCTCGCTGGAGTTGCTCACCATCGATGTGCAAACGCCGGAAGTTTACACGAGCAAAGGCGTGCCGGTGAAGGTGGACGGCGTGGCGCAGATCAAGGTCAAGGGCGATGACGTATCCATCGCCACCGCCGCGGAACAGTTCCTCAGCAAGGGCACCGACGAAATCAAGAATATCGCCATGCAGACGCTGGAAGGCCACCTCCGCGCCATTCTCGGCACGATGACGGTGGAGGAAATCTACCAGAACCGCGATGCGTTCGCGTCGAAGGTGCAGGAGGTGGCCGCGGGCGACATGGCCAACATGGGCCTCGGCATCGTCAGCTTCACCATCCGCGACATCCGCGACACGCAGGGCTACCTCGATGCGCTCGGCAAGCCGCGCATCGCCCAGGTCAAGCGCGACGCCATCATTGCCCAGGCCGAGGCCGACCGGGACTCGATGATCCGCTCCGCGCAAGCGCAACAGGCGGGCCAGGAGGCCAAGTTCGCCGCCGACAGCAAGATCGCCGAGGCGCAACGCGACTACCAATCCAACGTCGCCATGTATCAGGCCGTGGTGAACCAGAAGAAAGCCGAAGCCGACCTCGCCTACGACCTGCAAAAGTTCAAGACCGGCCAGTTGGTGAAGGCCGAGGAAGTGCAGGTCAGCATCATCGAGAAACAGAAACAGATCGAACTGCAACAGCAGGAAATCCAACGCAAGCAGAAGGAACTCGAAGCAACGGTGCAGAAACCCGCCGACGCCGAGCGCTACAAGGTCGAGACGCTCGCCAACGCGAGGAAGTTCCAACTCGAAACCGAAGCCTCGGGTGCCGCCTCCGCCACGAAAGCCACCGGTTTCGCCGGCGCTGACGTCGTCAAGGCCACGGGCATCGCCGAGGCCGACGCGAACAAGGCGCGCGGTCTGGCGCAGGCGGACGTCATCGAGGCGCAGGGCAAGGCCACCGCCGAAGCGATGCGTTTCAAGGCCGAATCGTTCAAGCAATACAACGAGGCGGCGGTCATCCAGATGATCGTCGAGATTCTCCCCTCCGTGGCCGGCAAGATCAGCGAGCCGCTGGCCAAGACGGAGAAGATCGTCATCATCAACGGCGGCAACGGTCCCGGCGGCGGCGCCAGCAAACTCACGGGCGACGTCACCACGATCATCAGCCAGTTGCCGCCCGTGATCGAAAGCCTCACCGGCATCAAGTTCGAGAAGTTGCTCGAGCAGGTGCCGGCGCTGAAGAAGGCGATGGAGAAGGGCGAGGGCGAGACGAAGGCCAGTTGAGCGTTTCGGAGAACGCGCGCCTCGAGCCCATACGGAACAAGGACTGGACAGACTCGCCCTGTCGAACAGCCGAAAGGAAGCCGTTTGTGCCAGACAACGACGTGCAAGACCCGGTTTCGCCGCAACTGAAACGGCTGCAACTGCAGCAGCAAGGCAACGTCCGCGTGTTGTTCCGGACGATGGGCCCGGCGATTTTGATCGCAGGACTGATTTGCACCGTCTGCGGCATGGTCAGTTTTTTCTCGAGCTTTGGCAGCTTTGAATCGCCTCATTATTTCTGGCTGTGCTTCATCGGCCTCCCGCTGTTTTTTACAGGCGGCGTCTTGTCCCAACTCGGCTTCATGGGAGCGGTCACACGCTACGTGGCCGGTGAATCCGCCCCCGTGGCCGCGGACACGGTCAATTATATGGCGGATGAAACGAAAGGCGCCGTGGAGACGATCGCCCGGTCGGCCGCGAAAGGCGTGGCGGAAGGCATCGACGCCGGCGGGACGGCGACAGGTTTCTGTCCGCATTGCGGTTCCCGCACGACAACGGATTTCACGTTCTGCCCGAAATGCGGCAAGGGATTGAAGCCGGAGTGATCCAGGATGCGCCTCTTTGAAGCCATCCTGGATGCCAACCACCGCGCGGCCGCGGGCGACAAGAACGCCGCGGTGCATGTCGCGGAATTGACGGACTCGTTGCCGGTGGTGGCGCTGACGTGCATCGACCCGCGGCTGAATCCGCTGATGCCGGGCGTTCTGGGACTTCCGGACGAACAGTTCATCTGGCTCCGCAATGCAGGCAACATCATCACCGGCTCGATGAGCAGCACCATGCGGTCGCTGGCGCTGGCCTGCGTGGTCAAGGGCGGGAAGGAAATCGCCGTCATCGGCCACACCGATTGCCGCGCCGGCCAGACCACCGTCCTGCAACTCACCGACCGTTTCAACGCCCTCGGCATCAGCCGTTCGAAACTGCCGGACAACCTCGTCGAGTTCTTCGGCCTCTTCGCCAGCGAACGCCAGAACGTGATGAAGGCCGTGGATTTCATCCGCCACAGTTCGATCATCGGCCCGAAGATCCCGGTGCATGGGTTGATTGTGGACATCCAGTCGGGCCGGCTGGAGTGGCTGGTCAACGGCTATCAGGTCCTGGAGGCGGCCGCCGCGCAAATCGCCGAGGCCGTCCCCGCCTCCAGCCCGACGTTGCAGTCGGCGTTTGCCTCGCCGGAATCCGAGGCCCAGGCACAAAAACCCGGTGAAACCAAAGTGGCCGAGCCGGTATCGGTGACGGGTTGGTCGGTGAAGGATGCCAGGATCATCGAGCCGCACACGTCCGAGCCGCCGCCAAGACTCCGGATGGCCCAGGAAAAACCCGCGCCCCCTCCCCCGGCGAAACGTCCACCGGTCATATCCCCCTTCCGCAACCGGCCGCGCCGGAATGTCTGACGCGCCGCGGTCCTCCGGCCACCCACGCCGTCGCGGATATCCCCGAAAGGCCCCGTCAGGCGTGGGCCGGCGGCGGTGGTGGTGGCGGCTTGATCTGCACCACCGGAAACGGGAAGTGAATCTTCAGCGAGTCGTCCAGGTGGACCTCGACCCAGTACACGCCGGGCCGTTCGAACTGCACCCC
>CAZAAF010000224.1:0-4185 GCA_964482575.1 uncultured Verrucomicrobiota bacterium
GTTTGCTGCCAGTCGACGGGGAGGTAATCGCCACCGTCGGCGCTGTGACATCGGTGGAGGGTTTGCCGCTGCGGGCGGAAGTCACCGCGTTGCTGGCGTTGACCAGGCCGTAACCGTAATACGAGGTGTTGGTCCCCAGCGAGGCGGCGGTGCTTTCGAGGATGCTGACGATCTGGGTGTTGCTCAGCGCGGGGTTGGCGGACGCCACCAGGGTGGCGACACCCGCGACGATCGGACTGGAGAACGATGTGCCGGACCACGAGGCGTACGCTTTGTTCGTGTTGCAGGTCAGGATGCTGACACCGGGCGCAGCCAGTGACACAAAACTGCCATAGCTGCTCCATGATGCGAGCGTGTCATTGGCCTGGAGCGCGGACACAGCGAGGACGTGATTGCACGCCCCGGGGTAATTGGGCTGGCTGTTGCCGTTGTTCCCGGCAGCAGCCACGATGACCACGCCCTTGCTCCACGCGTAGTCAATCGCGCTCTGCAACGTGCTGGAGGAAGCCGAGCCCCCGAGGCTGATGTTGATGACGCGCGCGCCGCGGTCGGCGGCGAAGACAATGCCCTGGGCCAGTGCAGAGTAGGTGGCCGAACCGGAGGCATCCGCGACTTTCACGGGCAGGATGAGGCAGTTCCAGTTCACCCCGGCCACGCCGACGCCGTTGTTGCCGGTGGCGGCGGCCGTGCCGGTCACGGCGGTCCCGTGGCCATTGTCATCGGTGGGATTCGTGGTGCTGCTGACCAGGTTGGTGCCAGACAGGAAACGACCGCTGAGGTCGGGATGGGTCAAATCCACGCCGCTGTCCACGATCGCCAGGATGATGTTCGTGCCGCCGGTGGTGAGATTCCAGGCGCCCGGCGCCTGAATGTTGGGAAGGTGCCACTGCTGGGAATAATAGGTATCGTTGGGCGTCAGGCAGGGGGTGGCGATGTAGTCCAACTCGACATATTCAATGTTCGCGTGGCTGCGAAGCAGTTGAAGAACCGCATCGCGTCGCGAGGACGACACGGTCATGACGCGCACACCCTGCCTCGCCAACTGGTGGTGTTCGCTCATGTTGCACGAGGCCCAGAGCGACTTCAGTGCCAGTTCGCTGGCATTGGCTTTGGGCTTGATCAAAAGACGGTTGGGCACGGCGTTCTGCGCGGCGGCCATGGAAACGCCGGCCAGGAGGGCTGCCGCCATCCAGCCCACAAGTCTGCCGAAACAAACCTGCTGGACGCGAGTTGCTTCCCCGAAGTTACAGGACAGCCCTTCTCTTTTCATGCAACACCTTTCTGGATTCCCATGCGGCTTTGCACTCGCCCGTCTCGGATCTGAACGCCGCGATTCCCACCGTTACTGGCTCAATGACCGCTGGTAATTTTACGCACCTCTTGCCATCGGTCAAATTACAATACGATTACTAATGGCGCGCCTAGTGCCCCTTAAGACGTCCTCCCCCGAGGCGGTATTCAATCGCCGCCCCCCCCCAATCTCCATGTACCGTCACACCCAAAGTGTCAGCCCGGCCCGTCGCGGAACTCCACCTTGTCCAGTTCCATCCAGACGTTGCCAATGAACACCTCGGCCTGTGTCCGAAGCAACAGCCGGTCGCTGTCGTCGGAGAACCACACCAGCGCCTCCTTAAACCGTTTCGATGGCACCAGTTCCAGCTTGTCGGTCACCTCATGAGCTCGCAGCCGCAACTTGATGGCCGGGCGTTCCTGGCCGGCGGCATCGATTTTCTCCCGACCAAGAACGGTCAGCTCCGTCAGATACGCCGACGTGTCCGGGATCGCCAGACAGCGATAGGTCTCGCCCGCCGTCATCCGCTGGCTGCGCGCCCACATCAACGCCGTGGTCATGTCGAAGATGCCCGGAAACTCCAGCCGCTTCGGTCGGGGTATCTCATCGCTCCGGGTCGTGCGCACCTGGGTCACGCCACCGGCATCAAAATCAAGACGAATTCTGACCGTCTTGTCGTGATACTCCTCGGTGACGACGTGGTTGACCGGCCGCAGCGTGGCGGGTTGCCAGGTCGCCGCGCTGACGGCATCCATGCGCCACAAACCCCGCACCACCCCAACGGTGCCACCCTTCACGTCAAGCCGCTGCAAACGGTTTGTCCAGGATATATCGGCCGTCGCCTTGGCGGCGGTGAACATGCTCCAACCGAAACTGTAGGACGCCTGCAACGCGCGCGAGGCCGGGAACGATCCCGGCTGTATCGGCGAGAGTTCCTTCTGCCAGTCCGCCGCCCCCGCCGACAGGGCGAGGAACGCAAGGAGAAGAACGGCGGCGGTTCTCATAATCAGGCAAGCCTGTGTCATCCGGGTTCAACCACGCCAGGGATGCTGCCACGGGGCGCGGTAATCACGCTTGAGCAACCGGCTGGCGGCGGCGTTGCCGACTATCTGTTCCGAGGCGGCGTCCCACGTGATCTTCGCGCCCGTGTCATAGGCGATCATCGCCAATTTCACGGTGGCGGTGGATTGATACGCGTCCTCGATCAAACAGCACGGCTGCCGGCGCTCCCGCACCGCGCCGAGGAAGTCAGCCATGTGCAGCGTGCCGGCGTCGGACTTGGTTTCGGTCACCTTGCGTTCCTGGCCCTTGCCGTGCGGGATGACCACCCATTTGTTGTCCGTGACGAAGACCGTCTCCTTCTCGCCATAGAAGAAAAGGCCGTTGGAGGTTTCCGGCGTGTATTCCTCCGAACCCCAGATGCGATGCCGCCACGTGACAGGACATTTCTCAAACTCGAAATGCGCCGCCAGCACGTCGGGCGTGGTGATCTTGTCCTTGAAATAGTAAATGCCGCCGGCGGCCGTGACGGCCCGGGGCGCGCCCTCGCCAAGAATCCAACGCGTGGCGTCCATCAAATGAATGCCCCAATCCACCAGATGGCCGTGGCCGCTGGTCTTCTCCAACCGCCACGCGAAATGGCCCACCTGCGGGCTGTAGGGAATCTTCGGCCCCGGCCCGCTCCAAAGATCCCAATCCAGCGACGCCGGCGGCGGTTGCGGCGTCGCGTCCTTGAGGCTGGCGGTGTAATGGATTTGCGCGTCCACACAGACAATGCGGCCGGCGTTGCCGTCCTGGATGTACTTGCGTGCCTCGCCAATCGCGGCGGCGTGGCGTCGCTGGAAGCCGATTTGCACGATCCGTCCGCTCTTCTTCGCCGCATCCACCATCGCGCGACCCTCGCGGATGTCGTAGGCGATTGGTTTCTCGCAGTAGACATCGAGACCCTTCTCCAGCGCGGCGATGAATTGTAGCGCGTGCCAGTGCGGGGGCGTGGCGATGATCACCACCTCCAGGCCGGGCGTCTTCAACAAGTCGTCGTAAAGCTTGAACGTCTGCGGGCGTTTGCCCTGGAGCTTCTCGATCTCGTCGGCGCTTTTGGCCAGATGCTCGCTGTCCACATCACACAGCGCGATGACCTCGACGCCGCCCACCTTCAACGCGGCCCTGGCGTCCACCATGCCATACCATCCACAACCGATGACGCCGATCTTGAGCTTCTTCCCGTCCGCCACGCCCGCGGCCGCCCGGCCGACGATGCTGAAAAGAGCGGTGCTCGCCGCCGCGGTGGCCAGGAATGTCCGACGATTGATCTTGTTCATGACGCGTTGCCTTTCGTTGGTTGACACCGCTGTTTGTGCCAAATCGTGTCCCTCAGGTCGAGTCTTTCGGCCACTCCCGGCATCCCACGGCCACCACGCATCACGTTTCTTTACGCAACCGGCGGTTTTTGGGCCATCGCGTAAAGGAGCGTCTTGATTTCAAACGGTTTCAGGCGCGGCCACTTGGAGAGCAGCAGGGCGCAGATGGCGGTGATGTGCGGCGCGGCGAAACTGCTGCCGATTTCGTAGATGTAGCCGCCGCCGGGCTGCGGTACCTTGACGTAGCTGCCGTTGGCAATGAACTCGGTGAACGTCTTCGGCTTGAGCTGGTAGTTGAACTGCAACGCGTCCTTGAACGCCCCCCAATAAACCTTGATCAGGTTCGAGAAGACGGACGGGAAACTCGGCATCCCCTCGTTCTCGCCGGCGGCCACCAGGATGCGGTCGCGATAATAGGCCTTCTCCACCAGCTTGTGGAAGGTCTCGAAATAGGCGTTCCCTTCGCTCACTAGCAGGCCGTTGCTCAGATTCACCACCTGGCAGTTCTCAATGGCCCAGTCCGTGCCGATGATC
>CAZAAF010000224.1:4195-7588 GCA_964482575.1 uncultured Verrucomicrobiota bacterium
TCAGGTGCTTCGGCTTGCCGCCGGCATACTTGTAGCCGTCCGCCCCGACGCCGACACACGAGAGCACGCGCACGCTGTAAATCTCCGCCTCCGGCGCGATGCGCGCGATTACGCCCGCGCAACCGGTGCCGTGGCCCGCGGCATCCTTGCCGTCGTAGGGCCGCAGGGCGACCTGGCCACCGCTTTCATCCACAATGATCCCACCCTTGATGTGGCCGACGAGATCGGGATGCTTGTTGTCCACGCCACTGTCCACGACGGCGACCTTGACACCCTTGCCGGTCGCGCCCTGGAGCAGTTCGGCGAAGCTGAGTTGGCCAAACGGCGATGGAAGCATATCGCTCATGGCAGGAATCCGGTCTCCATCGCGATCAAATCTTGATCTCCGGCATCGTCTCGCGCTGGCTCTTGAACATCGTCAGCAGGTTGGCGAGCAGTTTCTCGCAAAACTCCATCGCCGGCTGGCCGAATTCGGACAGCTCCCGAATCTGTGCCGCCAGCGTCGCGGCACGCTCGCCGCTGCCGACAAGATCGAGTTTCTTGACCGCCTCGGCCATGCCGCTCAACGCCTGCTGGGCGGCCTCGCCCTTCTTCCCGGGCGCGTTCGAAGCGGCATCCGCGGCCAGTTTGAGCGCGCGCAACAGGAGGCTGTCCGCCATCTGCGTGGCATTGACCAAATCCAGCGCCGACGCGCACAGCGTGCCCAACCGCGACACCAGTTCGATATCCTGCGGTTCGTACAACTCCTTGTCGAAAATCTCCAGCACGCCGATGCAGGTGTTCTGCGCCACCAGCGGCACGCCGAGCCCCGATTTCCGGCCGGCCTCGATTGAGCCTTCCACCTCATCGCCGGGCCAGGTCCCGCCGTCGGCGCGGGAGAGCGCGAGCAACCGGCCCGATTGGACCACGCGGCCGGCAAACCCGCGGCCCAGCGGGATGGGCGTCGCCGTCGCCTCGGCTCCCACCGCACAGCGCGCGGTGAGCGCCTGGCCGCCGGCCTCCAGCAGCAGGATTGTCGCCACGGGCGCCTGCGACACGGCCGCCGCCATCTCGGCGAAGTTGCCCAGCGATGTCGCCAGTTCCGGCGCACGCGAGAGGCTGGTGACGGACTGCACCGTGGACATGATTTCCTGGATGGCCTTGTGAAACCCCTGCAGTTGGGCCTGCAACGCCGCCGCTTCGCGGCGGAGCGTGATGAACTGGACCTGGTTGTCGATCGCGTGCAGGAATGTCTGCGCCGAGAACTCGGCCTTGAACAGGAAGTCGTGCGCACCCAGCTTCAGGAAATGGATCGGCGCATCCTGCCCGGCGAAACCGGTGATGACGACGCACCGGATGTCGGGCAGGGATTTCTTGATCTCGGCGAACATTTCGTCGCCGCATTTGCCCGGCATGCGGACGTCGGTCAGCAGCACGTCGAAATGCTCCGTCTTGCAGATCTCGATCGCCTCGGCGCTGTTGTCCACCGCGCGCACAGCGTAATCGGTGAGCTGCTGGATGATGCCTTCGTATTCGACCAGATTCTCACGCTGGTCATCGACGAGTATGATTTTGATGTCGATTGGCTTAAGAACCTCTCCCGGCCGAAACCTGCAGCCGTCCACAGCACTATATTGGCAACGGACACCCCTCGTGTCGAGCCCCTGGAGCGGTGGCCGCTGTCGTTCCAACCCGTTCCCAACACCGTGCGTTACTTGACGATTGGCCGGCCAAAGACGGTGGTGTTGGACCGGGTCTTGGCCGGCGCGCCCGCCACCGGGAAGGGAACGATGATGGTGGTTCCCTTGCCGACTTCGCTCTCGAGCCGCAGTTCGGCGCCGTGGGCCTGGAGGATGCTGTGGCTGATCCCCATGCCCAGCCCGGTGCCTTTCCCCGGCTCCTTCGTGGTGAAGAACGGGACGAAAATCTTCTTCTTCACCTCGTCGCTCATGCCACAACCGTCGTCGGTGATCTTCAGGACCACAAACTTGCCTTCGGTCGCAGTGGTGATGGTAACATGACCGCCCTCGCGGCCGGTCTTGGCGCACACGTCGAGGATGGCGTCCTTGGCATTGAGCAGGAAGTTCATGAGCGCCTGCTGGATTTCCTTTGCATTACCGTTCAAGCGTGGCACCTCGCCCAGTTGCGTGGCGATCTTGATCTTGGCGTTGCTGAGCACATCGTTACTGATGGCCAGGGCGTCGCGGACCGTGTCGTTGAGATCGAACGGGAAGAACGTGCCGACATCGGCGGGGCGGGCAAAGGTGCTCAGTTTGTTCGATATCTCCGCGCAACGGGCCACGCTCTGAACGATCAGCCCGAGGCCTTCCTCGAGGCCGACATCGCGGTTCATGCGATGCGCCATCAACATGCGCTCGGCGCGAAGTTTGACGGGATTGAGGGCGTTCTTGATTTCATGGGCAACGCCGGCGGCCACCACGCCCAATAGCGACTGGCGCTGGGAGGCAAAGAGTTGCTTGTCCTTGCTTTCCAACGCGGCGAACGCATCGTCCTTCTCCTGGAGCGTCTGCTGGATGACCGCCACCATCTGCGCATACGCCGCCGACAGTTCGCGGGACTCCCGCGAATAATGTTTTGAGGCGGCCATCTCGTCGGCGCGTGTTCGGTGGGCGGAATCGGTGGGCACCCCGCGAACGAAGTCGAGAGCCGCCTGGGCAATCTGTTCCAACGGCTGGGCAATCCGATGGCGCAGCCGCACGGCCATATAGATGCTCGTCCCGATCATCACCACGGTCAGCGAGATGATGGCGCTGGTCATGAACCGGCGGACGGACTGGACCGTGTTGCGGAAGGCGCCGAGCATGGGCGCCTGGCCGCGCAACTGGAAGGCAACCATGCCGCGCAGAGCCCCGTGATGAAACACCGGCGTGAACACTTCGTAAGCCTGGGGCGCGTTCGATTCCGCCGGCCCGTGGTCGGGATCCAAATCCCGCTGGCGCACGTGCGCCGTCATCCGCACCAGCGACGGGTCCCCCTTCAAACGGCGCGAAAACCGGAACGTCGGGTCCGTCTGCAGCTCGCTGAGAAAGGGCAGGCCGTTCTGGTTGAAGAACGTGATGTTCATGAGGTTGGCCGTGCCCTTCTTGACATCCGCCAGATACAACACGAAATCGCGCATCTCGAAGGAATACCGCACCAGGGGCGCGCTGTCGGTCAGCACGCGCCCGGACGGCCAGCCCTCGACGGACCTCGTGCCGCGAACGATCTGGCGGCTGACGCAGCTTTCCACGGCATGGTCGGCTTCCTCGATGGACGCCGGCATCTTGTTGAATCCCACCGTCAGCACGGCGATGGGCGACACCCGCCCGAAACTCTCGCGATACAGCAGCATCCGCCGCTCATAGAACGTGTGCCGGCCGCCGGCCACCGGCTGGACCATCTCGTACGCCATCT
>CAZAAF010000225.1:0-7561 GCA_964482575.1 uncultured Verrucomicrobiota bacterium
GTCCACCGCGCCCAGCCGGACGGCAGGCCCCAGGTCGTCGAACTTGTTTGGATACATGTTGGTGGCGATGGGGGTCCGTATCGCCTTGCGCACGGCGGCATTGCCTTCGAATCCCCATGCCGGGTCCTCGAAATACTCCATGTTCATGGGCTCCAGCCGGCGTCCGATGCGCGTGGCCGTCGCGACCGACCAGGTGCCGTTCGGATCAATCCTCAGACCAAAGGAGGGCCCCAGTTTTTCGCGGCAAAGCTCCACCACCCGCGCTTCCTCCTCCGGCGGCATGACGCCCGCCTTGAGCTTCATCGAGTTCACGCCGAGCGTCTCGTGCAACTCCACGCAGAACTCCGCCATGTCCTCGGCGCAGGTGTCGTCACCGCCCTGGGGCCGGTCGTAGCGCCAGAACAGATAGGCGATCATCGGGATTGCCTCGCGCACGCGCCCGCCGATCAAGTCCGACAGCGGCCGGCCCAACGCCTTGCCCTGGATGTCGAGGCAGGCCATCTCGATGGCCGCGTAAAGCCGCGAGTTGGACAGGTAATAAATGCTCCGCAACACCTTCAGCTTGATGACTTCGAGATGAAACGGGTCCAGGCCGAGAATGCGCGGCTTGAGCTTCATCATGGCGCCCCGCTGGTCGCCGCCGCCGACCTCACCCAGGCCGACGATGCCCTCATCGGTGATGATCTCGATGATGGTGCGCAGGAAGTACCCCGGGTGCACGCCGGTGTTGTGGCGCAATTGCGCGTTCAACGGGATGGCCACGGTACGGGCCTTGAGATCGATGATTTTCATGGTCTTCGCAACTTCGCTTGCTGATTCAGGTTGGCGGCGGTGTGCTCCAGCAGCTGGCGATTTTCGTCGAGCTGGGTTTTCGTCCGGCCGTAACTCAATCCGGTCAGCGTCAGGGCGGCATGGATCTCCCCATGCGCATCGCGCAGGGCCGCCGAGATGCCGAAAATGTCCGGGCGATAGGTCCCGGAATCCGTCACGACCCCCTTGTGTCTGGCCAGATGAGCCCGCCGCAGGACGTCCGCCGGCTTCTGCCACTGCCAGCATTCCTTCGGGGCGCGGCGGATGATCTTCGCGATTTCCTTCTCCGGCAATCCGCTCAACAACACGGAACCGGAGGCGCCCAGAGTCAGGTGAAACCGCGCGCCCGGACGCACGCTCAGGGACATCGGCTCGGCGGAATCCACCCGCAACAACGTCAGCGCATCCTCGCCGTCGCGCACGGACACCTTGCTGGCCACGCCGGTAGCGTCGGTCAGCTCGCGCAGCGTGTCCAGCATCCGCGGGTTGAGAAGGTCGCTTTGTTGCAGCCGGTGCAGGATGGGAAAGAGGCCCGTGCCCAGTTCGCAGCGGCCGTTGCTGTTCAGCGTCACCCAGCCGGCGCCCGCGAAGGTCTGGATGATGCGGTAACAGGTGGCGGGGGCGATGCCGAGGGTGCGGGACAACGAAGCGGTGGTCGGCTCGCACTGCCCTTCCGCGAGGGCGTTCATCACCTGGATGGCCTTGCGCAGCGCCGGGATCTGGTGAACCTGATTCATTTCAATACGGAAAGTATGAAATCAATACAGAACATGCAAGAAGTTTTTCCAGCCCTCCCCGCTCTCCCTCCGCCACCCCACAACCGCGCCCCCAACCGGGAAAGGCCCCGGCGTCCGGACACGGCACGCCACCTCCGTGCGAAGACGATGTCCCCTTCGGGAAATCCCCCCCCTTGTTCCCAATCGGATTCCGCGCCGGGCTCGTGCCAGCAGGCCCGCGTCCGGGTATCACACCCCGGCTGCAACTCCAAAAAGGCCCGCCTAGTCCGGGTCGAGCGTGAACCCGATCTTGAGCGTGACCTGCCAGTGGGCGACCTTGCCGTTTTCGATTTGTCCGCGGGTTTCGACGACCTCGAACCAGCGCATGTTGTGTACCGTCTTGGATGCCTTGGCGACGGCGTTCTGGACGGCCTCCTCGATGCTGTTGGGCGAAGAACCCACCAGCTCGATCTTCTTGTAGATGTGATTGCTCATAGCTGCGCGAATCTAGCATCGAAACGCCGCAAGGCAACCGGTCACGACGGCAAAATGCTCATCGCCTCCTCCATGCTCTTGCACGTCATGATCTGGACGCCATGCCGGTAGTTGTAATGGAACAGGGACATGATGCTGCACCCGACATCCTTGCAGGGATTGGGAATGATGCGGGTGATCGTGTCCACGCCGCGCTGGTGAAAAAGGTCCATGATCCGGTCGATATGGACGACGCATTCGCGGTCCATCATCTCCAGGCCGCTCAAATCCGTCACAATACGGCCGCCCTGGCGAATGCCCGCCAGATGTTTGCGCACCTCCTCATAACATCGTCTCGCCTCCTCCGGATCCACATGTCCCGACCAGCTGATCGTCAGCAGGCGGGCAGCGGTGTCCACCGTCACGCGATGCATACGTTTCTTCTCCCTTGATAACTTCATAAAGTCCCAAAAGTGTCTCGGCTGTGTTGCGGGATTAGACGCGCCGGCGGGCGGAACATTCATTGTCCCGCGCCCCGGGAACACAGGACCGGCCGCGGTTTGGCTTTACGCCCTCGGTTCCTTGCCGCATGCTGGGGGCCACAGGCATTGACCGTCATGGATGCACACGCGAATGGAATCTACCGGCACGAGTTCATCGTGCCCCCGTCCGCCATCGACGAGAACGGCCACGTCAACAACGTGGAATACGTGCGATGGATGCAGGACACGGCCGTGGCGCACTCGACCCGCGTCGGCTGCACGCGGACAACCCAGGATATCGGCGCGTCGTGGGTGGCGCGCTCCCATCGCATCGAGTACCTGCGTCCCGCGTTCGGCGGCGACCGGATCACGGCGCTGACGTGGGTGTGCAACTTCCGGAAGGTCCGTTCCACCCGGAAGTACAAGTTTTTCAGGACGACGGACAACACCCTGCTGGCGGAGGGCGAGACCGACTGGGTCTTTGTGGATGCCGCCACGGGGCGCCCCCGTTCCATCCCGGAGACCGTCTCGTCCCTGTTCACCCTGGTGCCGCCGGAAAGCGAGCCGTAGGAACCGGGAACCGTCATGATCACACGCTGGCAGCTTCGCCTCCTCGGCCTCGTGGTGCTGGTGGTGGGACTGGTCAGCGCCGGCCTCATCTTCTGGAGCGGCGGAAGCCCCCCGACGCCGTCCAACCGCCCGATTGCCAGCGCGGACTACGACATCCGGGATTTCGAACGATCGTCGGTGAACTCCAAGAAGGCGGCGCGGGAGCTGGAAGCCTATTACGGGCAATTCGGCCTGGTCATTGCGAAATGGTCCAACCAACTGGAGGATCTGAAACAACCCCGGCCCTTCGCGGTCACGCTTGCAACCCTTTCCATCCTCGCCGGTTCGGGCTGTTTCGTCGCCGCCCGCCGCTGGTTGCGCCGTTGAATCCCCGCCGGACCGCAGGCGCCCTCACTCCAGATACTGGACCACCTGGAAATACTGTTTGTGGGACCGGATGGGAACGGAGGCCCGGTGCCCGACGGTCTTCGTATCGATCCCGATGACGATCAACGCGTTGGCCCGTTTTTCCCGGGCGATGCGGATGACTTCGCCCACCGCCTTCTGATACTCCTCGGTGGCGTCCTTGGAGCCGTCCTCGCGCCAGTGAAACTCGATGCCGCAAACGACGCGATACTTGCGTCCGGGCGTGCCGCCGGTCCAGATGGGCATTCCCTCCACATTGCCCAACATGCCCCCCTCGCCCTGGCAGACCGCCGGACCGTGGTAGGCCAGTTCGGTGATGTCCGTATAGCTCTTGCAACCCATACAGGACACCACCAGGACAGCGGCGATCATCGGGACAAAATGTTTCATGCGGCTGACAGGGTGTTTACAGTCTTTTCAAGGGCGTGTCGAGGTTGAAGAAAGGACGGGGCGTCCACGGCGCGTTGACGAAGCGCCCGGCTTCTGGCAGTGTGCTAGGCGGACAGTCCCTTGGTCGTGTTGAGATTGCAGCCATGAGAATGCAGCCCATTTTTTTGTCGGTGACGTTGCTGGCCATGTTGAAACTGCCGTTCGGTTGCGGCGAGCACAAGGCGCAATCGAACGCCCCTGCGACGGCCGGCACCAACGCCCCGGCCGCGCGGGTCAGCGCCAGCCAGTCCGCCGCCGTCAAACCGCTGCCGGTCCCGGAGAACGGCCCGTCCGTGGCCATCATCTCGCCGGCGAAAAACGAAACCGTGGATTCCAGCGACGTGGGCGTCTTCCTGAAGGTCCAGAACCTGCCCGCGGACGCCGGCGGCCATCTCCACGTCATGCTCGACAACCAAGCCCCGGTCACGCCGGCCGACCCGATGCTGCCGATCGTCTTCCACCGGGTGAAACCGGGCCTGCACGTGCTGCGCGCCTTCGCGTGCGACGCCAACCATCGGAGTTTCAAGAACCGCACGGCGTTCGGCCTGACCTGGTTCAAGGTGGCCGGCGTCGGCGATGCCGAGTCGTTCGACCCCTCGCTGCCCACGCTGACGTTCAATCTGCCGGGCGCAGCCTGCTCGTCCGCGACCGCGAAGAACCTGCCCGTGGATTTCCTGATCGACGGCCTGCCGTTGGGCGACATCGACGCATGGCGCGTACGGGTGGTGGTGGACGGCGAGCCCAAGCTCCTTGTCAACGCCGGCAACTACAACACCGCGGTCCTGCCGCCGCTGGACGGCGGCACCCACGCCGTGCGGCTGGAACTGCTGGACGGACGGGAGCAGCCGGTCCGGGCCAACTTCGGCTGGAGCGAGCGGATGCTGACCACCCGCTGATCCCGGGCCCCGGGCGGCCTCCTCCTGCGCCGGGTCGCGGTCTCCCAAAACACAACGCCCCCCGCGAAACCGCGGAGGGCGTTGGCCAATCCAAGTTGGAAGAACGACTACACGCCGTCGTTGCCGATCGCTTCCACCGGGCAACCTTCCATCGCTTCCTTGCAACGGGCCTCTTCCTCCGCCGAGGCGGGTTGCTTGGACACAAAGGAATAACCGCCGTTTTCGTTCCGGGTGAAATGGTCGGGCGCCGTCTCGCGGCAAAGATCACAGTCAATGCATTGGTCGTCCACGTAAAACTTCCCCGGGACGTTATCCGCATATTTTTTCGTCTTGTCAGCCATTTAACATATCTCCTGTTACAGTTTTAGGGGCGCGAAATTACTGAAGTCCGCGCCCCAGTTCAATATAATTATGGCAGGCACCCGCCGCCATTCCTCAAGCCCTCCGACGGGGTCACTTCCCCGCCGAAACCACCTCAAAGCGCAGATCGCTCGGCCGGTCTTTCAAGAGAGCGAGAATCTTTTCCGCACCGGCTTTCGCCGTCACACCGTGGCGTTCACGGAGAATCTCGTTGCTGCTGGCCCATTCCACAAACTGGTCCGGCCAGCCCACCCGCGCCACCGGCGTCGGGAGGCACGCCTCCGCCAGGCATTCGATCACCGCCGAGCCGAACCCGCCGAGGAGGTTGTGGTCCTCGAACGTCAGCAGCGCCTTGCACTGCCGGGCGTACTTCAGCACGCACTCGTTGTCCAGCGGCTTGGCGAAACGCGCGTTGATGAGCGCCACGCTCAACCCCTGCTCCGCCAGCAACCGGGCGGCGTCGCGCGCCACCGGCAGCATCGTGCCATAGCTGAAGATCGCCACGTCGTGGCCGTGCTGCAATACCTCGGCCTTGCCGACCTGGAGAATCTGCGGGTGCTCCTTCATCGGCACGCCCGCGGCTGCGCCGCGCGGGTACCGGATGAACACCGGCTTGTTCAGCGTCAGCGCCGTCGCAAACATGTCCTGAAACTCGTCCTCATCCTTCGGCTGCATCAACACCGCGTGCGGCACCGTCCGCCCGTAGGCGATGTCGAACAAGCCGTGATGCGTCGGGCCGTCGCCCGCGCTCAACCCCGCGCGGTCCATGCAGAAAATCACCGGCATCCCCTGCAGCGCCACGTCGTGGATGATCATGTCGTACGCGCGTTGCAGGAACGTCGAGTAAATCGCCACCACCGGGCGGAATCCCATGGACGCCATGCCCGCCGCGAAAATCACCGCGTGCTCCTCGGCGATGCCCACGTCGAAATAACGGTCCGGCATCGTGTCGCGGAGCTTGTTCAGGCCCGTGCCGCTCGGCATCGCGCCGGTGATGCCCACCAGCTTCGAGTGCGTCTGGCAGAACTTGAGCATGATGTTGCCGAACGTCTCCTGCCAGGCGGGGGCGGTGCCGGGCTTGCCCGGCTTGCTGTCGCCCGTGGCCGGGTCGTACGGCGAACACCCGTGGAACTTCTCCGGATCATCCAGCGCGTAGGGCGCGCCGCGGCCCTTCGTGGTGCGGATGTGGAGCAGGATGGGCTCCTCGGAAAACTTGCAGTACTCCAGATTGGCGATCAACGCCTTCAAGTCATGGCCGTTAATCGGGCCGAGATACCGCAGGCCGAGTTCCTCGAAAATGACGCTCGGGAACAGCATGCTCTTGGCGGCTTCCTCGGCGCGGCGCTCCAGGTTCAGCAACTGGTTGCCGAACGGCACCTTCTTCAGGAAACTGTTGAAATCCTTGTACAACCGGTTGTACGTCGGGTTCGTGACGATGCGGTTCAGGTGCTGCGCAATCGCGCCAACGTTCTTGTCGATGGACCACTCGTTGTCGTTGAGGATGACAATCAGCCGCTTCGTGGTGTGGCGGATGTTGTTCATCGCCTCGTACGTCACGCCGCACGTCAACGCCGCATCGCCCACGAGCGCCACGATATGCTCCGTGGACCCCGCGCGGTCGCGGGCCGCCGCCATGCCCAGCGCCGCCGACACCGCCGTGCCGGCATGCCCCGCGCCGAACGAATCATGCGGGCTTTCGCTGCGCAGCATGAACCCGCACAGGCCGTCCGTCTGCCGGATCGTGCCCAACCGCTGCCGCCGGCCAGTCAACATCTTGTGGACGTAACACTGGTGCGTCACATCCATCAACAACCGGTCCGTGGGACTGTCGAAAACCTTGTGGAAGGCGATCGTCGCCTCGACCACGCCGAGATTCGGGCCGAGATGGCCACCCGTCTTGGAGAGCGACTGGATCAGCGTCTCACGGATCTCCTGGGCCAGCTCCACGAGCTGCTCCACCCCGAGCTTCTTGAGGTCCGCCGGCGAATTGATTGTGTCCAGATACTTGCCCATAACCGTTGATCGTCCGCTCGGTTAAAACAGCTTCTCGTCCTTGCCCCGGGCGGCGCCCTCCGCCGGCTCAAAAGGCTCGGTCGTCACCGTGCCGTCCCGTTTCCGGGCGAGCACCTCGATCTTCTTCTCGGCCTCCTCCAGCTTTTGGGCGCAAAACCGCACCAGGCGCGTGCCTTCCTCGAACTTCGAGACCACGTCGTCCAGGGGCAACTCCGCCGACTCCATGTCGGCCACGATCTTCTCCAACTGCTGGAGCGCCTGCTCAAACTTCAGGCTGTCGCCCTGCGGATCACCCGAAGGTGCCGCCGGTTGCGACTCCATACTCTTTTTGCGTGTGGCTGCCATAAGGGAAAACCCAGCGACCCTAGCATTCCGGCCGCCCGTCGTCGAGCAGAAGATTCTCCAC
>CAZAAF010000226.1:0-1991 GCA_964482575.1 uncultured Verrucomicrobiota bacterium
CGTTCAACGACGGCGCGAGAGACCATTTCACCAAATGGTACGCCATGACCGACCGGCCGCTGGAGGAGCGCGGGTACCCCAGCTTCGCCTCGAACGTCTGGCGGCAGAAAACGGCGGAAGCCCTCTTCCAGTACGTCACCCACGTGCGGCGGTCCGCGTACGCGAAAAACATCGCCGGTTACTTCATCTGCGGCGGAGGCACCGAAGAATGGTATTACTGGGGCGACTACGACCACGCGCAATACTGTCTCGATTTCTCGAAACCGATGCTCCGCGCCCTGCGCGATCATCTGCGGGCGAAATATAACGGGGATGAATCCAAACTCCGCGCCGCCTGGAACGACCCCGCCGTCGGCTTCGATACCGCCCTGCCGCCTGATGCCCGCAGCCGCCAGACCAACAAGGTCACCGTCTTCTGGCCGGCTGAAACCAGCCAGCGGATGCAGGATTATTACCATGTCCACAACAAGGTCATGGAGGACAGCCTGTTGATCTTTGCCCGGGCCGTGAAGCAGGCCTGCAACCGCGAGCAACTGGTCGGCATGTTCCACGGCTATCTCCAGAACCACTGGTACCTCGAGGGCGGACAGGCCACGTTGCGCGACCTACTCGCCTCGCCCGACGTGGACTTCTGGGCCGGGCCGCCCCAATACAACAGGCGCGGCCCGGGCGAACACGGGTGCATCCGTTTCCCCATCGCCAGCCTCAAGCAGCACGGCAAGCTCTGGATCAGCGAGTCCGACATCCGCACGACTTTCTCCGAGCCCGCCCCCGGCAATCCCTCGCTCCACGGCCGGCCGCCCGACGTGGCGGAATCGCTGGCCTGCCTGCAACGCGAGTTTGCCCACCAGTTGTGCGAGGGCGGCAACGGCTGGTGGTTCCAGATGGGCAAGAGCTGGTATCACCACGAGCCCGTGCTCGCGCTGTTCGACCGGATGCAGCATGGCGGCGAGGCGGCCATGAGCTTCGACCGCCGCAGCGACACCGACATTGCCGTGGTGATGGACCTCAAAAGCCTGATGACCGGTCCGCCGTGGCCCATCTCCAGCTCGCTGATCGACGCTTTCAAGGTGCAGGAGACCTGCCGCCTCGGCGCGCCGGTGGATCACTACGAACTGAACGACATCCTCGCGCCCGACGCCAAACCCTACAAACTCTACATCCTGCTCAACTGTTTCAGCCTCAATGACCGCGAGCGGAAGTTGATCGACACCCGCCTCCGCCGTCACGGTGCGACGCTCGTCTGGATGTTCGCGCCGGGCGTGTTCAATCCCGACAAGGGCCCGGAAGCGTCCGGCGACTTCACCCGGGACCTGCTCGGGTTCCCGCTGACCTCCCGGACCGGCGCGCCGCAGAAGTTGAACATGAAACTGACCGGGGACGGCGCGCAGTTCTTCGGCGGGTCTAACCCGCAACGCGTCTTCGGGAGCTTCGAGCGGCCCGAGTGGGCGCCCGACAAGAAGACCGGCGAGATTACGCAGCAATTCCCCCGCCCGATGGAAGTGGTGCAACACTTCGAGGGGCCAGCGGACGGCGAGGTACTCGCCCGCTTCGAGGACGGCGGCCAGCCGTCCATCGTGAAGCGCCAGACCGCGGCGGCCACGGACCTCTGGATCGGGTCGGTGATGGCGCCGGCGGACCTGCTCCGCAGTGTCGCCCGCCGGGCGGGTTGTCATCTCTACTGCGATGCGGACGAGATCGTCTATGCCAACCAGAGTTTCCTCGCCATCCATACGCGCACCGCGGGCGAGCGCACGTTCCATCTGCGCCACAAGGCCTACGTGGTGGAGGTGTTCTCCGGTGACGTGATCGCGAGCGGCGTCATGGAATTCAAGGACCGGATAGACGCCTACCGGACCCGGCTCTATTTCATCGGCGACCGCGCCCAATGGCAGGCCGCGAACAAGCGCGCGGATGATTTCTTTGCGGGCTTTCAAAAGGAACTCAAGGCGTTGCGAGACAAACGCGCGGCCGGTCACTGAGACCGCCGC
>CAZAAF010000226.1:2001-7551 GCA_964482575.1 uncultured Verrucomicrobiota bacterium
AATCGTCTTCTCGCTCTCGGCGGACGGACGGAAGTTCGAGCTGGGTTTCCCTGGCGAGGAGACGACCTTTGCCGGCGAGCGCGGGTTGTTCGACATGATGGTGGCGGTGGGCGAGCGCCACGAATGGGGCATCACGCCCGAGGAACAGTCGGCCACCGTGACGAAGGACGGCGCCGCGCTCGTGGCGCGTTACCGCAAGCTGCAACATGCCGGGGCGTCGCACGACATCACCCTCGAACTGCGGTTCACCCTCGAAGGCGACGCTGTGGCCTGCCAGGCGCAGCTTGAGAACCGCTCCGACCTGGTGATCGAGGAATTCTGGTTCCCGTGGGTCGGGCCGTTCCGCAGCCTGGCGAAGGAGCCGGCGGACGACACGCTGATCCTGCCGGACGGTTTCGGGCGGAAGGTGCGGAATCCCGCCGCGTACGTCGCCTCGAAGCACACCGCCTACATGGCGCCCGACCAGCGGCGCGTGCTCGCCTGCTCGTATTATCCCGGCGGGCCGATCAGCATGGGATGGTTCGGCTTCTATGGCGGCGGCAAGTCGCTCGGGCTGTTTTCGCTGGACGAATCGTTCCAGACCACCGGCCTGAACCTCGCGCGCGACACGCGCACGACGCTGCTCTCGGCGGGCTTTGTCCGCTATCCCTACCTCAAGCAGGGCACGTGGCGCTCGCCGCGGTCGCTGGTGCGGCTGCATCGCCACGACTGGCATGACGATGCCCGGCTCTATCGCCGCTGGGTGGACGCCACCTGGTGGAGCCAGACCCCGCGCGCGGCCTGGGTGGACCGGATGCACGGCTGGCAGCGGATCATCCTCAAACACCAGTACGGCGAGATTTTCTATCGCTACAAGGACCTCGTGGACGTCTTCGAGGGCGGCAAACCGTACGGCATCACCACCCTCTTCGTCTTCGGCTGGTTCCGCGGCGGGATGGACAACGCCTATCCCGACTACCGCGCCGACGACGCGCTCGGCGGCGAGGCGGGCCTGCGCGAGGCGATTGCCGAGGTCCGGCGCCGCGGCGGCCGCGTCATCCTGTACGCCAACGGCCACCTGATCGACATGGCCTCGGACTACTACCGCACCACCGGCAAGCGCATCTGCCTGAAGACGCTGCAAGGCAGCGAATACCAGGAGGCGTACAAGTTCGCGGGCGACGGCACGTCGCTGCGGAACTTCGGTGCGCGGAGTTTCGTCGCGGGTTGCCAGTCCACGCCAGAGTGGCGCGAGAAACTGCTGGAAATCGGCCGTTACATGACCAGCTTCGGCCCCGACGGCATTTTCTACGACCAGATGGGCGGCATCATGCCGTATCTCTGCTTCGATCCCTCGCATCCGCACGCCGGGCCGGCGATGGCACAGGGTCCCGGCAAAAACGCCACGCTCATGGCCATGCGAAAGGCCCTGATTGACGGTCACGAGGGACGCACGTTCGGCACGGAACACGTCACCGACTGCCTCGACCGCCACGTGGACTTCGTGCACTCGGCAACATTCGGCGTCTCGCCTGCGCCCGAGGCCGCGCCGGAAGTGTTCCGCTACACGTTCCCGGAAATCCTTTGCAGCAGCCGCGAGATTCGCGACGAGACGGATTACGTGCGGCGGATGAACTGGACGTTCGTCTTCGGCTGGCGGTTCGACGTGGAAATCTGGCGGTGCCGCGGCGACCTGCGCCAGGCCCCGAATTACGGCGCGTACCTGGCCAAACTGAACGCGTTGCGCGACCGCTGGCCCGGCCTGCTGATGACCGGCCGGTTCGTGGACGAGGAGTTTTTCGAGCGGGACCGCCAGGCGTTCATCGCCAAGGGGTACACCGACGGCAAGCGCGTGGCGATTGTCGCCTGGAATATCACCTCGCATGAACACCGGTTCATGCCCAAGCTGTTGAAGATGCGCCGCTTTGTGGAAGGCGCCACCGTCAACGGTCCCTTCCAACCCGGCGACATGCTGCCCGAACATGCCGTGGGCGTGCTGGTTTACGAATAACTGACATCATGAACAATCGATCCTGGTTCACGACCTTCAACGCGGTTGCCCTCCTCATCCTCATGGCCGCGATGCCGCCGGCCCGCGCCGCCGACGCGCCCGGCCTGAAATGGTCCGCCGACCCGGCCACCGGGCGGGTCGCCGTCCAGCGCGCCGGGGAGACGCTCGACTGGCGCGGCGAAACGCTCGCGGAGATCGTCTATTGGGACGCCAAAGGCAAGGCGGTCACGAAGCCGCTCTCGCCCGCCGAAGGCTGGAAGATCGACCGCCAATCCACCGACCACGGTTGCCGGCTGCTGTGCCAGCAGGAGGCGCTTGGGTTGTCCATCACGCTGGAGTTCACCGCCACGGATGACGTGCTGACCGTGGCTGCGCCCGCCGCCGGGATGAAGGAGACCGGCGCGGCGAAGTTGAAGTCGCTCCGGCTCCTGCCGCTGTTCGGCGCGGCCACGGAGGGCGACGACGGCCATCTGGTCATCGCGCAACAGTCGGGCGCGCTGTGCCATTTCCGCGACAAGAAACCGGCCCAGCACTGGGTGCCCGTCTATCAGACCTTCTCCAACTGCGCGATGCCGCTCCTCGGCATAGTGCGCGGTCACCGCGCGGTGGCGGGCATCATCACAAGCGGGCAGTTCAACGCGCGGATTTGCGTCAGCGTGAACTGGGGAACCCAGCGGCGGTATGCCATTGATCCGGCGTTCACGCTACGCTCGTTCCCGGAAGAGACGCGGCTCACGGACGACGCGCGCGTGGAATACCACTTCCTGCCGGCGGCCGACGCCCATTGGGCCGGCATCGGCAAATGCTACCGTCAATACAACTTCGCGCACCGCGGCATCCGGCCGTTGCGCGCGCGGGCGGCGGCGTCCCCGGCGCTGGCCTATGCGGCGGGCGCGATGGAGGTGCGCATCCGGCTCGGCGTGAAGCCGGTGCCGTGCGAAATCAAGGAACAGACGCCGGAGAACGAGCCGCCGATGCGCGTGTTTTGCGACTTCCAGCACGTGCGCGACATCCTCGACGAATTTCACCGCCAGGGCATCGCGCGCAGCGAGTTCTGCCTGGTGGGCTGGAACCGCGGCGGCCATGACGGACGCTATCCTCAAATCTTCCCCGTCGAGCCGAAGCTCGGCGGCGAGGCGGAACTGCGCAAGACGATCCAGCACGGGCAAAAACTCGGCTACCAGATGGTGGCGCACGATTGCTACTTCGGCGCCTATCGGATTTCGGAGGATTGGAGCGAGGAGTACCTCCGCAAGGACCGCACCGGCACTCCTCAAAAAGGCGGCGGTTGGGGCGGCGGGCAGAGTTACAACATCTGCCTCTTGCGTGCCCTGGAATTGTTTGCAAAACGCGATATGCCGCGAATCCGCGCGCTCGGATTCGAGGGGCTGCATTATTCCGACGTGCTCTCCATCATCGGCCCGCACGCCTGTTACGATCCCAAGCACCCGCAGACCAACCGGGAGGATGCCGAGGCGGCCGTCAAAATCCTCGCCCTTGCGCAGCAGACCTTCGGCGGCGCGCAATCGGAAGGTTCACTGGATTACACAGTGCCGGCGCTGGACCGGCTGCTGTACATTGATGCCGACAAATGGTCGCCGATGTCGAAGAAGCCCTATGTGGACGTCCAGGTGCCGTTGTATGAAACGGTTTATCACGGCGTGCTGCTCTACAATCTCTCCACCGACACGGTGAACAGCCAGCCGGGCGAGACGCCGTATCTGCGCTGCATCGAATACGGCGCGACGCCGCTCGTGTATTTCTACGGCCACTTCATGCTCGATGTCTCCAAGAACTGGATGGGCCGGCGCGATTACCGTTACGACGACGCGGCGGGCTTGAAGGAGGCCGTCACGCACCTGCGGCAGTTCTACGACGACGTCGAGCGGCTGAAGCCGTTGCAGATGGAATTCATCGAAGGCCACCGGCAGGTGGCGGCGGACGTGTTTGAGACCACCTACAGCAACGGCCAGCGTGTGGTGGTCAACTATCGCGAGCAGGCCTTCCCGCTGCCGTCGGGCGGCACCGTGCCGGCGCGCGGCTGGCTGCTGCTGGACAAATGAAACCGGTGGCCGGGCGGCGGACTCTGCGATAGGATGGCGCCATGATGACCATGTCCAAGAAATCCCTCCTCGCCGCCCTGCTCCTCTCCTGGACCTCGTGGACGGCCGGCGCGGCGGAGTTCTATCAGGTGCGCGGCGGCATTCCCAACAGCCAGTATTTCTTCAAGGCCAACACGGTCGGGAACCAGTACCTGTTCTTCATCGGCGACACCGTGCTCGCCGGCACCGGTCTCAAGGACGCCAGTCTCCGCTACTCCGCCCAGATGGTGAAGGGCTTCAAGAAATACTTCCCCGAGGCGGGCATGAACGAGACGCGCCACATGCAGCCGGGCGGGAGCTGGTTCGGGCTCTATCGTTGCAGCAAGGGCCAGCCGGTGTTCGGCGAGGTCATCGCCAGCGGGCATCTGGCCATCCTCGATTTCGCCGCCGACGACCGCGCCGCCGACATCGAACAGGCCAAGCTCTCAATCGAGGGTCTTGTCCGCCAGATCACGCTCTATCGCCCGACGCACAGCCGCATCCTCGTCTATACGCTCACCCCGGAGATGCTCCAGGCGTACAAGGCGGGCAAGGTCCCCGAGTACATCCGCGTCAGCGAACAGATCGCCGACCACTACGGCATTCCCAGCCTGAACCTCGCACAATACGCCGCCGACAAAATCGTCGCCGGACAGATCTCCTTCGCGGCGTTCTCAGCCGATGGCATCAACCCGACCGATGCGGGCGCGAAGATTTACGCCGAGGCGGTGGCAAAGTTCACGGAAGCGTTGATGACCGCCCATCCCGTTCCTGACAAGCCCCAGGCGTACAAGCTGCCCCCGCCCCTCTTCCCCGGGACGGACGACAACGGTCGCATCATCGCGTACGAGGACCCGCAGGTGAAGACCTCGGGCGCATGGAAGCCCGGCCAGGCCAGCCCCATCGGCCCGTTCCGCCACGTGCTCGTCTCCAACCAGCCGGGCGCGTCGCTGGCGCTGAAGTTCAAGGGCTCGGAGATCGGCATCCTCGATGTCGTGGACAAGGACAGCGTCGGGTACGAGTACGCGGTGGACGGCGCGGCCTTCCGCAAGCTCGCCGCGCCCAAGGACGTGACCGGCCCCACAATGCGCCCCGTCTCACTGGCCAAAGGCCTCGACCGCAAGACCGACCACGAACTGGTCCTCAAAATCGCCTCGCCCGGCACGGCGCGCATGGGCGGGTTCCTCCTCAACGGCACCGTCGCCGACGCTTATGCCGGCATGAGTCCGTTGCAAAAGATCGACGCGATTTATGCCGCGATGGACCCGATTGTCTATCGCCCGCCCGCGGGACGGTTCGCGAACATCCCCAAGACGATGAACGTCCTCCGCAACGGCGGCGACCTGCGTCTCGTGCTCCTCGGCGACAGCATCATGGGCAACACCTCCGCGTCGTCGTTCGAACTGCTGCTGATGCGGGATTATCCGAAGTGCAGGATCATCAAGATCGCCTCGCTGCGCAGCTCGACCGGCTGCAAAT
>CAZAAF010000227.1:0-6491 GCA_964482575.1 uncultured Verrucomicrobiota bacterium
GCTCGAGGAGCGGGCGGTGGACCGCGCGCGCGGGGCCATCGAGAAACTCATCCGGCTGACCCCGCGGTCGGCGCGCGTCCGGCGCGGCGACGAATGGGTGGACATTTCCCTGGCGGACATCCGGTCTGGCGACCTCGTGGAGGTGCGGCCCGGCGAACGCATTGCGGTGGACGGCGAGGTGGCGCGCGGTTCGTCGGCGGTGGACCAGAGCGCCATCACCGGGGAGAGCATCCCGGCCGGCAAGGTCATCGGCGACAGGGTCTTTGCCGGCACGATCAACCAGACCGGGTCGCTGGACGTGCGCGTGACGGCCGTCGGCGAGGATTCGACACTCGGGCAAATCATCCATCTGGTCGAGGAGGCGGAAGAGAAGAAGGCTGCCATCCACCAACGCGCCGACCGGTGGGCCGTCTGGTTTGTGCCCGCCGTGCTGGCGCTGGGGCTGGCGACGTTTATTTTCGCCGGTGGTGATTTTGGCGCGCGGCTGCTGCGCGCCGTCAGCGTGCTCATCGTGGCGTGCCCGTGCGCGCTGGTGCTGGCCACGCCGACCGGTATCGCCGCGGGCATCGGCCGGCTTGCCCGCGCAGGCGTGCTGGTCAAGGGCGGCGTTTACCTCGAACAGCTCGCCCGGGTCCGCGCGGTCGTCTTCGACAAGACCGGCACGCTCACCGTCGGCAAACCGCGCGTGGTCGAGGTGGTGGCGTTCAACCTGGACGAGCGCGAACTCCTCTCGCTGGCGGCGACGGCCGAGTCGCATTCCGAGCATCCGCTGGCACAGGTCATCGTCGCCGAGGCGAAACAGCGCGGCATCGGCTTGAAGCGCGCGGACCATTTCGAGGCAATGCCCGGTCTCGGCATGATCGCGAAATGCAATGGCCGGCGCGTGGTCATCGGCAACCGCCAGCTTTTCCAGCAGGAGAGCATCGTCATCCCGCCGGAGGCGGACGTCCGCCTCGCACGGCTGGAGGAAGCCGGCCACACGGCCGTCCTGGTGGCCACCAACGGGACTGTCGCCGGTGCCATCGCCCTCATGGACACGCCGCGCGACGACGCCGCGGAAACCGTCGTCCGGTTGCGCGGTCTCGGCATCCAGCACGTGCTGCTGCTGACCGGCGACAACGAACGTGTCGGCCGCGCCGTTGCCGGACGGATCGGCATCCACGACGTGGGCGCGGGGCTGCTACCCGCCGACAAGGTGGGTCGGATTCACGCGCTCCAGCAACGCGGGTTGCCCACGCTGATGTGCGGCGACGGGATCAACGACGCGCCGTCGCTGGCGGCGGCGGACGTGGGCGTGGCCTTGCGCGGACTGGGAGCGGACATCACGCTCGAAGCCGCCGACGTCGTGCTGATGCACGACAACTTGAAACAGATTCCCCTGGCCATCGAATTCTGCCGGCGCGTCGTGACGACGATCCACCGCAACATCTGGTGGTTTGCCATCGGTTTCAACGGCGCGGCGGTGCTGGCGGCGTCGCAGGGCTGGATCGGGCCGATTGGCGCGGCGATCACGCACCAAATCGCGTCGCTGCTGGTCGTCTGCAACTCGCTGCGGCTGCTGCACAGCGGCGAATGGACCGCCCGGCTCGCAGGCGCGTGGAAAAAGGAATCGGCACAATTCCAGCGTCTGGCGAACGCCTCGCTGGAGTATGGCCGCCGCCATGCGCAAGGCATGCTGGGCACGGCGGCGGTGTTGCTGCTGGCCGGCTGGCTCGCCACGGGATGGACGGTCATCCGGCCGGATGAGGTTGGCGTCCGGTTGCACTTCGGGAAGAAAACCGCGGTGCTGGAGCCGGGACTGCACGGCGTCTGGCCCTGGCCCTGCGATGACGTGCTGCGTGTGACGCCGGACCGCATCCAGCGCGCCCAAGTCGGCTTGCGCAGCATCGAACCGGCGACGGCCGCACGGCCGTGGTGGAAGTTCTGGGCGGCGCCCCCTCCGACAGCCGCGCCGGCGCCGCCCGAGGCGGCCACCTATGAATGGAACTACGAGCACAAGGGCGGCTTCCAGTTTGTGCCGGAAGAGGCCTCGACCGTGGTTGGCGACGAGAACTTTGTGGCGGTGACGATGGTCGTTCATTTCGCGGTCAAGGACCCGGTGGCGTATCTGTTTGCGACGACCGACCCGCCGGCGCTGGTGAAGGCGCTGGCCGAGGCGGCGCTGCGAGACGCCGCCGGTCGCACGACCGCGCAGGCGATGCTGACGACGGGCCGCGCGTCCTGCGAGCAAAGCGTGCGCGTTTATCTGCAAGGGCGGCTCGACGCCTGTGGCGCGGGCATCGCGGTCCAGGGCGTGCGATTGCAGGATGTGCATCCGCCGATCGAGCTGGTGGACGCCTATCGCGATGTGGCGAGTGCCATCGAGGAGAAGAGCCGCGTCATCAACGAAGCGGAAGGCTACCGCAACGAACAGGTGCCGCTGGCCCGCGGCACGGCGGCCGCCACCGTGATGGCGGCCACCGCCGCGCGCGACGCGAAGATGGCCGACAGCACCGGCAAATCCGCACGGTTCGCCGCCACGGTGAAACCGCTCGGCGCCCAGCGGGCGGCGCACGCGGAGCGGCTTTATCTGGAATTGATGGAGGAAATCCTGCCGGGGCAGCCGCTGTATGTCGTGGACCGCCGCAGCCGGGGCCAGCTTTACCTGATCAACGAAAAACTCAAGGCACTGTTGGGCCCGGCCGCATCGCCGGTCCCCGCACCGGCGCGACCGGCGTTGCCCGAGGAATGACATGAAACGCAAACGGACATGGGTCTTGTGGTTGAAGCTCGCCGCGGTGGCCGCGGTGATGATCTGGGCCTGCGGCTTCACCGTGCGCGAGAGCGAGGGCGTCATCGTCACGCGGTTCGGCAGGCCGGTGCGCACCTGCAACGAGGCCGGGCTGGCCGTCAAATGGCCCTGGGAAGGCGTCCTCCGCTTTGACCAGCGCGTGCGGCTTTACGACGCGACGCCGTCGGAATTCCTGACGCAGGACAAGAAGAACATCGTCGTGCAAAGCTTCGTGGCCTGGAGGATCGCCGAGCCGCAGCCATTCCTGCTGGCGGTGCGCGACCCGCTCGGCGCCGAGATGCGCCTCCGTGACGTGCTCTGGAGCGAGTTGAGCTCGAAACTCGGCGTGACCCCGCTGGCAGAGTTGCTCTCGACAAAGCCGGAGGAGATGAAACTGGACGCCCTCTCTGACGAACTTCGCATCCGATGCAACCAGACGGCGCGGGCCCGTTATGGCATCGAGGTGGTGGACGTGCGGATCAAACGGCTCGGGTTCCCGGGGCAGAACCGGGACGCGGTGTTCGAGCGGATGCGCGCCGAGCGGCAGCGCGAGGCCAAGCAATTCCGCGCCGAGGGCCAGGAGGAGGCCATGAAGATCCGCGCCGAGGCCGACAAAGAGAAGACCACGATCCTGGCCGAGGCGAATCGCAAAGCCGAGACGCTCAAGGGCGAGGGTGACGCAAAGGCGATCGAGATCTACAACTCGGCCATCGCGCTCGACCCGGAGTTCTACCGGTTCCTGCGGACGCTCGACGCCTATCGCGGGACGTTGAAGGAAAACACCACGCTGGTGCTGGGCAGCGAGAGCGATTTTCTCAAGCTGCTGACGGAAGGCGCGCAGGCACTCGGCCACCGTCCCTCCGCACCCGCCACGCCCAAGGACACCCGGTGAAACCACTCCGCTGGATATTCGCGCTGGCCGTCGCCGGCTGGCTGGCCACGTCGGTCTTCATGATCGCGACCGACGAACAGGGCGTGCTGCTGCGGTTCGGGCGCGTCGTGGACGACCGTGTGCCGCCGGGCATCCATGCCAAGCTGCCATGGCCCTGCGACACGGTGGAGCGGCTGAAGGCCCGCGAAACGAAGCGGCTCGGCATCGGCGTGGCGCTCGCGGGACAGGTCACCGGGTGGGCGCCGTTCCCCGCGGAGGTGGAACTGCTCAGCGGCGACCGGAACATCGTCAACGTGGAGTGCGTGGTGCAGTACAACATCGCCGAGCCGCGGGAGTACCTTTTCGGCAGCGTGGCGCCGGAGGATTTGCTGAAGGCCGCGGCGAGAAATGCATTGCTCGAAATCATCGGGCGGATGCCGGTCGAGGACGTGTTGTATGAAAAGCGTGTCGAGATCCAGCAGCGGGCGCAGGAACGGCTTGCGAAACTGGCGGCCGGGTACCGTGCCGGCGTCAGCATCCATTCGGTGAACCTCCAGCGCGTGTACCCGCCGCCGGAGGTGGCGGCGGCGTTCAACGACGTGGTCAGTGCGAAAGCCGATCGTTTCCGACTGCTGGAGGAAGCTCACGGGTACGCCAATGACATCATACCCAAGGCGCAGGGCGAAGCGTACCGTGTGGAACGGCTCGCCGAGGCGTATCGGCAGGAAAAAACCGAGACCGCCACAGGTGCCGCTCAACGGGTGCGGGATGTTTTTGTCAAATACCAGACCGCACCCGCCGACACACGGCACCGCCTGTACCTGGAAACGCTGGAGCAATGCCTGGCCAAATCGCGAAAAGTGATCGTGGACACCCGTGATGGCCAGCCTCCGGCGGGCGTGCATTTGCTGGGACCGTAAGCGGCGCGACAGGCAGACTCCGGTCCTAGGCGGGCAACACGTAGATTTCGGTGGGCAGAGAGCGGTTTCAGGTGTAGAGTAAAGTGTCAGAGCGAAGGCTGGCTGGTGGAGCGTGCATGAGATACGAGTTAACACTTCCAGAAGGGGTTCCAAGCGGCGAAAAGGTGATCATTGGCCGGTGGCACAAGGAAATCGGCGACTACATCCAGAAGACCGAGGTCGTCTTGGAAATTGAAACGCCGACGGCCATTCTTGAAATCGAAAGCCAGGTCGAGGGGATGTTGGGAGAAATCCTCCGTGACTCTGGTTCCGAGGTCAATGTCTCCGACGTCCTTGGCATCATCGAAGACGATCAACCCGAACCTGAAGCCGTCGTGGGAGAGGCCGTCGAGGAGGCTGTCGGCGGGGAGAGCACGGAAGCAGCGGCCGGGAACGAGGCCGTTGAGGGAGCCGACGCGTCAGGACCCGAACCGGCACCCCGCAACCCCATCACCGACCGCGCGCGATGGCTCGCCATGGCCAGCGGCGTGGATATCGACGGATTGTCCGGCACCGGTCCGGGGGGCCGCATCATCGTGCGGGACGTTGAAGACGCCATCGCCCAACGGAAGACAGGTTCTCCACCGGCGCCCGCCGCGGAATCCGCCGGCACGGCCACCAAACAAATCGCCCTCAGCCCTTCCGAGCAGGTTCTGGCGCAGCGCATGTCGCAGGCCCACCGCGACATCCCGCAATACAACATCACCACCGTCGTGGATGCGACGCATCTGGTGGCCTGGCGCAAGGCGCGCAAGGACGCACCGCGCATCACGGCCATCATGGTCAAACTCAGTGCCGAGGCGCTGGCAGACCATTCGCGCATCAATGCGACCTTCCTGGGCCGGAGTTGGCGGCCGAACACCGCCGCGAACATCGCCGTGGCCATCGACACCCCGAACGGCATGGCCTGGCCCGTGATCCACAATTGCCAGACCAAGTCGCTGAAGCAAATCGCGGACGAACTGACCGATCTCGCCACCCAGGCGCGCGACGGCAAACTCAGCATGCACGAGAATGCCGACGCCAATTTCACCATCACCAATCTTGGCATGTTCGACGTCGAGGTGTTCAACGCGGTCATCTGGCCCGGCCAGACCGCAGTGCTCGCCGTCGGGGCGATTCGCCAGGAGCCGGTGGTGGTGTCGGGAGCGATCCTGCCGCGCCACACAGTGCGGCTCACGCTTGGCTGCGACCGGCGCGTCGTGGAAGGCGCGTTCGGCGCGCGGTTCCTGTCCCGGCTGAAGCAGTTGATCGAAGCGGCCAAACTGTAGCCGGGTCGCCGTCGTGACACCTTTGGAGTCTCCAGGCTTCCTCCATGGATTTCTGCGGAATTTCCGCTGGTCGGCCCTGGCCCCATCCGTCTAGAGTCACGCCTTGACCATGAATCGAGACCACTTGAGTGGCGTGCTCTGGACCATCGCCTCGACGGTGATGTTCAGCCTGATGGCCATTTTTGCGCGGATGGCGCACGACACGGCCCATCTGAGCGCGTGGAAGATATCCGAGATTCGCTTCGTGTTCAGCCTGGTGGCGGTGCTGGCCATGAGTTGGGTGGGGCGCCGGCCGCTGCGGTTTGTGAACATTTCCTGGCTGGTATCGCGCGGCTTTTTGGGGGCGGTGGCGGTGGTGCTTTTCTTTTTTGCCATCAACATCATCGGCGTGGCCAAGGCGACGATCCTCGTGTACACCTGCCCGATGTGGGCCGGCCTGCTCTCGCCCTGGCTGCTCGGCGACCGCATCGGCAAGGGCCTGTGGCTGACGGTCCTCATGGTGTTCGCCGGCCTGTATCTCATCATCGTGCCGCCGGGTGAGTTTACCGGCGTGAGCTGGTTTGACCTGCTGGCGCTCAGCGGTGGACTGCTTTCGGGCATTGCCGTGCTGTCGGTCAAGA
>CAZAAF010000227.1:6501-7488 GCA_964482575.1 uncultured Verrucomicrobiota bacterium
TCAACGCGGGCGATCCTGTTTTCCCAGGCGTTCTTTGGCTGGCTGATCGTGGGCGTGCCGGCCGCACGCGAAGGCTACGTCATTACACCGATGGGCTGGATCCTGTTGACCGCGGTGAGCGTGTTCGCCGTGGCGGGCCAGATGCAGATGACCTACGCCTACAAGCACGTCGGCGGCACCGAGGGTGCACTGCTCGGCACGCTGACGCCGGTGTTCAACGTATTCATCGGACTGTTCCTGTTTGACGAGAAGGTCGGCCTGCGCGGATTGATCGGTTGTGCAATCGTGACGGTCGGGTGCATTTACGCCGCCATGCCGCCGCGGGTGCCGGAGGCGCTGGCCGAGGCGGAAGCCAGCGACCGCTTGACGTGACGGCCCTAAGCGGGCAAAACCATCGGCGACGTGAGAATGGTTGAAAACAGTCATGGTCGCGTAACACGCCTCTGGCGCATGGCCGGCATCGGGCTGCTTGCGTTCCTTTGCGCCGTCGCACCGGTGCGTGCCATCGTTTTCGACTCCACCACCAACCTGGTTTACAACACCACCGAGCCGACGGGGTCCCTGACCAACAGCGGCTGGCAGTTCGAAGGCTACTGGGCCGGGTGTCTGGCCACGCCCATCGCGTCGAACTTCTTTATCACCGTGCAGCATGTCGGCGGGAACGTCGGTGACACGTTCTCGCTGAACGGCACCAGCTACACCACCACCGCCGTCTATAAGGATGCCGGGTCGGATCTGGCCCTCTGGGAGGTGAGCAGCCCCTTCTCCTCGTGGGCCTCCCTCTACACCAACACCAACGAAATCGGTTCCTCGCTCGTCGTGTACGGCGCGGGCAATGGCCCCGGCCCGGCGGTCACCGTGAACAGTCAGACCAAGGGCTGGCTCTGGGGCGGCTACAATTCGAAACGCTGGGGCGAGAACATTGTCACCGGCAAGATCGACTACAACGGCCCCGCAACCTATATCCGCTTCAATCCCAAGGGCAAT